>CAZRIK010000025.1:0-22295 GCA_964600125.1 uncultured Candidatus Bathyarchaeia archaeon | reverse complement strand
CCTTAAGCCAAACCCAAGGGTCCAAGGCGTCGTATTGGATGATTTTGTCTGGGGATATTCCGTATTTTGTCCAAGCCTTTTTTGGGATTATTTTCGGCGTAAGAAGCTTCGTGGAAAGTGGAACTGTTAGTCTGGCAACTGCCTCCGCGTGGGGAGAATCGTTGACACAGACATGGGGTACTCCAAGTCCATATGCGGTTCGGGCCATTTCTGGAGACGAAAACGAGACAGCCGCATCAGGCTTGAACTCGTTCATCACGGTGGTTAATTCGAAGATTCTTTGTGCGCTGGCTTTCAGTTTGTCAGCAAGATTTCCTCCGCCGTGTTCTCCGACGACCTTGGCGTCCATTCCCTTTAATGCCAGCAGCTGGTTTACTTCGCGGTATTTTCGGGTCGTCCTTAAAACTTTGTGACCTCGGCTTTCAAGCTTTGCAGAGAGCTTTGAAAAGAGCATGCATTGTTTCGGGGTTAGAATGTCAATGGCGATTTTCATTGTTTACCACTTTTTTTGTGAATTAAGGGAAGTTAATTGGCTTTTTTTATTCTTTAGATTTTATTATTGGATAGATGTTCATATAGCCTTATTGTTTCTTCATTGCGTGCCAGAACATTTTTTTCACGATTTCTCTCCAAAGCCACAGCCAAAACAGGACCAGACCTGCGCTGATGCTGACTTTTAGTATGCCTGTTAGGAGCATGTCCGTGATTCCAGGAAGCTGCATGGGCACGATCACCCTATCGATCACCCACAATCCCAGAATCATGCATACCCAGACAAAAAGAAGGATGAACACAAAATCGAGGATTCTGCGAATCATGGTGTCACCATAATCAAGTATGCAGTTGCCAAAGCCAAGACTCCCGAAATTGTGGCTAGAACAAAGAATATCTTCGCAGCCTCATTTTCGAATAGAGGACCTCTGGCAAGGATTACTCGGGCAAGAGTTATCGGTGCCTTAGGGTCTTTGGTCGCCATCAGCCTTCCGTCCTCGAGAATGGCCACGGGACGCGAAACCTCTCTTCTTTCGTAAAGTCTGCCCATGGAAGAAAGCCCGTAGAAGGCGTTCATTATTTGGGGGGTGAAGGCGACCACGGCTACTACTTCTAGCCTGCCGATTATGGCGATGGCTCCTAATGCTGCGCCGATGCTGAGGCTGCCAACGTCGCCAGAAAAGACTTTTGAGGGGAATTTGTTAAAAAAGAAAAACACCAGCAACGGTCCAAGCAGGCAAAGGCACAGGACCAAGGCTTCGTTTCGTCCGAGAAGAAGCGCCGACAGCAACATAAAGATGGTAATCAAGGTGCACGGTCCAGACATTGTTCCGTTGAATGGGTCCATCATGTTCACGGCGTTGGAGGTTACGGCTATCACAATAGGAATGAGGAACGGGTAAACCATCGTCATCCGCGTTTGCCCGATTATGGGGAACACCAAGCCCATGGGGTTGTAGGCGTGCAATGCAAGTATGGGTAAGCCAGCGAACAACGTGAGGACGGGTTTTACCTTCGCACTCAAAGATTTGAAATCGTCTAATGCCCCAATGATGCCCGCGATGAGGGTGGAGCCGAGAAAACTCGCGGCGACCCCGAATATTTCTGGCAAAAGCAGTACTGCTGCTACCACGCTTACGGTTGTGCCTGCCAAGACTGCCAAGCCGCCCATTTCTGGGACGAACGGACGGTCCTTCTTGTGTACGTCGGGTCCGCCGATCTGTTTCTCCTTCATCTTCTTTATGACCAGCGGCATCGTCGCGGAGGACGCGGCTAATCCGAGGGCAAAGATTACAAGTTCGTTGAACATTCGTCGGTTGCCTCTGTTTCTGGCGACAGGTTCAGTTATTGATTGGTAGCCTACAAGTATTTATCGGTTGAGAGCGCTGGAGACTTGGTTGCCAAAAAAACTTAATTAAGGATACTTCGTAAATATTGCACAGCCCATGCGGGGGTTGCCAAGCCAGGTCAAAGGCGCAGGCCTGAGGCGCCTGTCCCGAAGGGGTTCGTGGGTTCAAATCCCACCTCCCGCACTTTTAATATGAACCTACTGCACGTGGGAGACTTAATCAATTTCATTATACACATGAAGGGTAAAGGACTTAGAGAAACTACGCTGAAGGGTTACAGTAAAGACCTAATGTTTTTGGCTCATCACATAGACTTGAACGTTCCTGATGAGGTTAGGCTTTTCGTGGCTGAGATGAAGGTTAAGGATAGCTATAAGGAGAAGCTTGTAACCGAATACAACAACTATGCGGTTTGGAAGGGTTTATCGTGGAATAAGCCTGTTTACCGTAGGGACACCGTTTTGCCCTTCATTCCTTTAGAACGTGAGATAGATCAGCTCATAGGTGCTAGTAGAGGAAAAACCTCAACCTTTTTGCAGTTCATTAAGGAAAGCGCGGTTAGACCGATAGAAGCTTGGCGCATAACTTGGGAAATGAAGGACAGCGAAAGAGGTCTTATCTACATTAACGATCCAGCCAAACACAGCAATTCAGGACTTTTCAAGCCTTCATCTCAGCTATGGGCTATGATTAATAGGCTGCCTAGAAAATGCGGTTATATCTTCCGGGAACATGACGAAAGCGACTTGGAAGACTTTTTGAGGAGCTTCTATAAAATCCGTAAGAGGGCTGCTTAAAGGTTGCAGAATCCTAGACTAGCAAAAATTGGTCCTAGAACTCTTAGGCATTTTAAGGCCGCTATGGAGTATCAGAGGACTAAGGACATTCTTTACGTTATGAATTTGCTTAGGCATAAGAACATAAAAAATACCCTAGTCTATACGCACCTTGTAGATTTTGGTTCTGATGAATACGCCTGTAAAGTGGCAAAAACGATAGACGAAGCTTCTAAACTCGTAGAGTCAGGGTTCGAGTATGTAACAGAGATGGAAGGGCTAAGGCTGTTTAAGAAAAGGAAATAAAAAGAAACCATGCTAATTAGGTTTATATTTTTATTTGCACATAATTAGAATGAAAAGAAAGGTGAATAAGAATGTCAGAAAAAGATTCTGTAGAGTTTAAATGGCTTGAGGCTAAACCGATAGGTAATCAAACGGTTGTATTCAATTTGGAAGATGGAACGCAAGTAAGGATTAGAGTAGATATAAACAGAGCAGGTGTCGCTATTAACTCCGTCAATCCTGATGGAAGCCCAATATATCATTTAGATCTAGGTCAAGCTGTTCAATTTGTGCCTGCACAAAGGAAGTTTAAATTGCCCAAACAACAAATTGGTCTTCCTAAACCAGAAAAAAACATCATCGTTTGACGTGAACAGAAATAATGAAAAAAGTTTTTCAAGAAAAACCAGCTATTACAGCTAGCTATTCTTTTTCTTCTTTAGGGGTTCATTTTCATGATGCACAACAACCCAATCCCCTTTTTCATCTAATTCTTCCACATTATGAAATTTCCAGTTTCCCTCTTTGTTTATGTCAAGTTCTTCCCTTGCTTCCTTTCCTTTTTCACTCAGTTTTCTGCGATAGACATATTCTCTTGTGGTTTTGCCTGTCTTGTCTTTAGCTTTTATCTTAACACCATCATGTATCCCAATATTTTTTGTAAAAGTAGCATAAACTTTCCTTATGCGACTTCCACAATTCGGACAAGGTTTCGATTGCTCAGGAAGGTCTTTTCCACAATTAGTACATTTATATCTTAATAATATATTCATATAATTATTGATTTAGTTCGCCACGCTTTAAAGATTTGCTTATTTTATTAGTTTTTCAAGAGTTTTCTTTTATCTCTGTAATCTCTGTTTCTACAGCTTACAAATAGCTATTCATGAAAGAGACTTGGACATTTATTTTATAACCACTATTCTCACATAAGCGTTAAGAGCTTTAAGCGTTAAGCCTATTAAGACTTTTCAAAAAGCGAAAATAGAACACCTCCATTTTAAAGCGAAAAAGCTATATAATTTTATATATGTCCAGATAGGTGAAGAGAATGATGACTTGGGATAACCCAATTTTACCTTTACTTTTAGCTTTCGTAATTATATCTGGTATTTTAATTCCTCTTCTTATTGTGTTAGTATCTTACACACGAATGAAGAAAAAAGAAAAAATAATGAAAAGAAAAATAAGGAAAAAAGGCAAGCTAAACCATACGAACAAGAAGAAAAAGAAAAAATAGAGAAAAGAAGGGTTAAGGCATTAAGTTTGGTCTTGTTTCAGAAGTTTTTTCATTAGAATGGCTGCGTATTCTGATACCGTCAAGTCCTTAGCTTCCGCAACAGCTTCGACAAGCCTTATCAAGTCCGCTTCTTTTGTTTCCTCTATTTCTTCTATATTTTTTGTTTTGTGCGTTTCATCTCGGTTTTTCAGTTCATCTTCGAGCCATAAAGGACGCAATCCCTTAGATAGGAGAAGCTGATCTAGACCGCTATTAACTAGATATTCAGTGGCTACGATACCACTCACGATATTGGTGTCGTCTATGTCGCTAGCGATGTCATTTACGAGTCTTCGTTCTATCTCCTGTCCTATGGTTGTGTTATCTGCTTTTACGCACATTTCAAGCAATCGAGCCTATGACATCATAAGCACCGCGACAGGAAAGTTTCCTCACTGGTTCAGGGGAGTATGTGAGAACGTCTATGGTCGAATAGTCTTTAAGAATAGTGCTTGGAAGCTAAAGGAGTTCATGGGTCTAAAGCGGTTAGACAGCACCACGCCTTATATTAATAGTTCATGGGAAGATGACGAGAAGAGGATTTACACCGTTTAGTCTTACTTACTTACTATAGGACTTCTACAACTACTACATCACAAGCCACAGAAAAGAACCCTTGAAATAGGGTTTAATGTTTGTTTCGTTCATCCATAGGATATAAGAAGGAAATATCCTATAACATCTATGAAAACCACAACAATACTGAACGTGGTGTTTTTTGGGAATGTTTTTTCTCCAAATTTAAATTAATATATATAGAGCAGAGTGTTTGTGTTAAGTTCGCTTCTTTACCGTCATTTGATTGATGATTTTTGATAGAATTAGATTGTGATATATGTAACGTCTTTACCAAAATATGAAATCAACAGTCGCATAATAGCCATCCGCGCCTTTAGCTAATCCTATTCCCATTTTACCATTTTTTGCTGTAAACATAATTTCCTTATGAAGTGGTGAATTTATCCATCCATCCACAAGCGTTATGGCTAAATCATTTGAGCTAGAGTAAAATGCTATAATTTCGCCGCACATATAATTATTTAAATAACCAATTTGGTTCATGCGAGACCCAAAATTGCCATGTTCTAGTTCCATTTTTTGAGCCATACTTTCGCTCCAAGACTGCGCCGTAACCGTTAATAACGAATCATTAGCCAGTTCTGGTAAACCATCGGCAACTCTTTTTTCATTAATTAACCTGAAAATTTCTTCTTTAACATCCCCCAAATTGAAAGGTTGAATAGGTTGAAAATAATTTGGAGGCCGATAAGTTGAAACAACATACAAAAGGATAATAATGAAAACAAGTAATGCAAGAAGGAATAAAATGCCTAAAATGGATTTTTTAGATATTCTGTTCTTGGCATATTTTATTCTTAGGGGTTTTACTTGCTGGTAATCGTACGGAAATAGTGGAAGATTTCTTCTCTCTTTATCTCTAGTCATCTTTCGTGGTTGATTTAGGGGAGGTTTGAACCGTGAATCTCTAGGAGACTTACAATGATGAAACTCAGGTATGTGGTGTTCTTCACAAAATACGCCATTACAGTAAGAACAAATGAAGGGCATGAACGTTTCTTTGCCACATACCTCACAAGCAGTCAAATTCCCACCTTCTTATTTGATGTACTATGATTATTGAATAAATCTTTAATTAATTCATGTCTTTTTTTGTTTTTATATATATGATTGTTTGTTTTTGTTTGTTTGCACATGTAAAAGGTGAGAGAAAAAAGGTTAAACTTTATTATTGCTATCATCTACAAATTAGCTCATGTTAGACCCAGATAAAAAAGACGTTTTTAATGCATGTTTTTCCGCAGAAAAAAATGCTGTGGGTTCAAATCCCACCTCCCGCACTTTATCCAAAAATGGGCTTCTTTGGCGAAAATGTTGTGATATTTGTTTTGTCTTTTTTCCACGTGCAACAAAAATATTCTTTTTGAAGGTTTATCAGATAGGTTTAACTATTTCAGGACGAGTCTAATCATAGGGTGGTCCATGTTGGTTACCCGTAGTTTTACTGTTGTTTTAGAGGTTGCTGAGGAAGGAGGGTTCATAGTTAAATGTTTGGAGCTTCCAGTCGCTTCTCAGGGCGAAACTAGGGGAGAAGCCATAAAAAACGTTAAGGAAGCCATAGAAGGCTACTTGGAAGTTAAAGCTGAGCTCTTGGGGAAGAAGACTAAAGGAGAAAAGGTCGAAGTTTTTGTCGAAGCTCCCTCTGCTCTCGTGGCGTGAAGTAGTCAAGGTCCTAGTTAAAGTAGGATTCAAAGTCGTTAGGCAGAAGGGAAGCCACCTCATCCTCGCAAAGAACGAGCTTGTCGTGCCCATCCCGAAACACAGGGAAATTAAACGAGGGTTGCTCATTGAGATAATAGCTGAAGCAGGTTTAACAAAAGAAGAGTCCCTTAAACTCCTAAAAAATAATAAACATTAACAAATATTAAAATTCCACCTCCCACACCAAAATTATCGTTGCCTGTGTATTGTGCTGTTTCAATAGGCTCGGAGTGTTTTGCTTTATGGTTTGGGGGAACCGAGGCTTAATCCTGAACTCTCTCCACATTTGAAGTCATGCAAAACTCCATCCAGCACCTTTTCCTTTTTCGGTGTAAACTCAACTCAATGAATCCGATGAGTTTGTTAACTAACGGACTGTAAGGATCTGTCAAGGAGCGAAGTCATACTCCAATGTCTCATGAAAAAAGGCTGTTCCACGCCTCGGATTCCTCTTTATCGTAAGCTGTAAGCAGTCCCACTTCAATGATGGTTCGTATGTTCCATAGTTCTACATTAATTTAGGTGGATAGCTTGGTGCACAAAAGGCTTTTATTTTTCTTCGCCGAGAATGACGGCATGATGAGAAATGAACAAGAACTTAATTGCTGTATTCGTTGCTGCCACGATTTTAGGAGCTTTTTTGGGCAGCGGTTTCTCGTATCTTGTTGTCCAGCCGACTCTTCAGAGTCTCCAGAATCAAATAACGCAAATAGAAACTCTGAACGACGATCTTCAATCACAGGTCGATAGTCTACAAACTAGCATAGATGTTCTGGAAGAAAGAATCCAGTCCCTCTCTTTGGAGGTAAGAGTAAAAGATATCCACAGTACGATCGAGAGCGATATGAGCAACCTCATAGTAATCGGAGAAATTGTCGCTGCGCTCCCCGAGGTGCGTTCAGGCGACTGGCAAAGCATGAAAGACACGCTCATCATATACGAATCTCGGCTGGTGTCTGGATCTTTCATTTGGTTCTGTTATCCAAACGGAACATACTACACCACCGCTCAGGGACTTATCAACAAGACTCTCAGCGACCGCCCATACTTTCCCGTAGCGATCGGGGGGAATGTGAGTGTTGGAACTACTGTCTACAGCAGGTCCTCAGGCTTAGCTGTCCATGTGACAGCTATTCCCGTCTTCAACGGCACTGACGTGGTCGGTATTCTGGGTATAAGCACGCCTCTGCAGGAGTGGTCCGAATCGATTGCTACCCGATTGGGCATCGCCCTTCCGAACTTCTTCTTTGTTCTTTCAGAGGACGGTTGGACCCAGATGCACCAACAGAATGGAATGATTCTCACTACGAACCCAATCACCGGAGAGGGCATGGACACAACCATATCCTATACGTCTTTAAAGGTATTCCTCGAGGAAGCACTCGTAACGAAGGAAGGAACAGGAATATACGAATATGATGATGTTACGGGAGTCTGCGGGTACACCACTATAACGAACCTTCAATGGACCGTCTTCTACGTGGAAGCCGATGTCGTCTCTCCGTGACTACAAGGTGTCATTGCGTCAATTACGGGCAATTTTTTCTTCAAAAAACACTGAATCTTCCTCTCCTCAAAACGAAAGTCTTCCCCCAATGATAAATACTAAAGCAGCATGATGAAGTATAGGAGGTGATGTTGTTGATAGCTGATGCGAAGACTGAAGCTGAAGTGCTATCATCGTTGAACAAGCATTTTAAGGCGTACGAAAACAGAGATTTAAATGCGGTTTTATCGTTGTATTCAGAGGATGATGGCGTAATAGTCTATGGTTCGGGTGCCGACGAGAAACGTGTCGGACTGAAAGAAATTAGGAAACAAGTTGAACGTGACTTTGAGCAGTCTGAATCAGTATCTGTAAAGGTCGAGTGGAGTTCAGTTTCGTCTGCTGGATCTATTGCGTGGGTTGCAGCTGATATTTCCATGATAGTAAAACATGAAGAAAGAAAAATGAGATTGCCTGCACGGTTCACCGGAGTTTTAGAGAAACGAAAAGAGAGATGGTACTGGATGCAGTCGCACTTCTCGTTGCCAGCTAGCGGACAAGCCGAAGGCGAATCTTTCCCCCAAACAACCAAAGTATAATAGACAAGATAGTTTGGGTTGTATCTCTCAATTCCAACTCCTGCACCATAATTATTACAGCCCATGTGTGTTACGCTGATTTAAGATTGGAGTTTTTGAAAAGGGAAATGAAGCCTTCTTTTTGCGAAAGAATTACAGCCATTGTAAACCTTAGGCAAAACCTATGTGCCAGTGTATTGTGTCTTCTCAGTTTTTTTCAGTCTTAACCTAACTTATGTTAAATTTAGTGTTTTATCTGGTTTTACTGCGTCTTCTCATTACCATAAGCCCTACGATGACAGCGACTGCAGCGACAGCTGCCCCAACTATCACGTACATTATCGGGAAGCCTTCTAGCGGGGTCAATGTAACCGTCGGGTTGAGGTTCGCCGTTTCGACGCTTGGTACGATTGTTGCCACATACTCCAGTCCTTGATTGTCGGGTTCGTTGGACCAAAAGTTGATTTGGAGGACGACGTTGTGGTCGGCATATATCAGATGCGTTCCTGGCTGAGTGAACATATAATATGTGTCGGCTGGAATCGTTTGGGTGAGATCGTCGATTGTTAGTTGGGTCTCTTCCTTTGCGAAGAAGTATGCCTCGACAAACGCTTCAGTAGGCAGATGAATCATAGTATCTTGGCTTGGTTGAATGCCGATAAACATCACCCCATTAGCATAGCCCGTGTACATTCCCCCTAAATTGGAACGCGTTATTTCGATGCTTCCGTTATGAATAAACGTTAATGTAATTGGTTTGTCGCTCTGCACAGCGATGGCAAGTGCTGTTGGTTTGATTGCTGTGCCCGTTCCTCCTGTTACTGTAAATTTAGTCATCAACTGCTTGGTCTCAAGATCATAGACTCTTACTTCGGTATCCTCAGAAGCCATCATTCGGTATCCGTAATCCCTTTGTTCGTCCCACCCCCATTCTCCCTTTATCGACCTTGTTAAAAAGAATGTTCCAACAAACCCTCCCTCGGCAGAGGGAACGGGAAAACATGTGCAATCGCCGCTTCCCACGGCTGGAATTGCAACAGACTGAATCATTATGTTGCCTGTGGACTCAATATTATAGACCCTAAAAGGGCTCAATATTATGTTTTTGTATGAGTTGGCGTCAAGCGAATATTGCTGATCATCACCGTCGTCTCTGGTCACAGTAACCGTCGTTTTTTCAAAAGCCAGTATTGTGTATTCGGCGTTGATTCCTTGGCTGGAACCCATAAAAACGAATTCTTTGCCAACATACATGCCGTCCGTTGACAAGTAGGAACCGCGTGGCAGCGGTGCTTCTCTAGCAGTAGCATTGGGAATGCTGTGATAATTGAGAAGCAAAACGGAAACCTGTTTATCTGACACTACCTTGAAAACCGTGCCATTAGAAAGCAACACAAAATGCTTTTCCATGCTGTTGATTGTTACTTCAGAAACGAGGCTGTCAAGCGTCAAGTCATAGACCCATACGTTTGTGTCGTCTTCAGCAGCGCTAATCGCAATCAAGGAGGCGTTACCAGTTGAGCCTGTGTCAAGCCTCCAAACCGAGTTACGGTCATTAATATCAGTAAGGTTGTATCGGTATATTTTGGACGGCACAACACCATAGTAAGTATAATCCGGGTTCCCCGATGCTGGATAAACAAGGTCATAAAATGGGCATATAAGGCAAATATCGAGTACAATCACGGTCAAACAAAGAAAAATGATCTTAGAGTTTTTCCAGAACTGCATAATTATGCACTCTTGAATACCCAGACAGTATGTATATCGGTTTATGTTATATTTAATAATAATGTCTGTTACAATCGCGAGGTCTTTCCGTGAAGCCTCCTATGTATTCATCCATTAGTCATAATGGACCCTGACGGAAACGAGCTGCCGATAATCGACTTGACAAAATTCAGCGGCAAGCCAAGATACGACTAATAGCAATACGTGTTTTTCTTCTTCGGATTTGTTCGATAGGTTTAAATATCAGAGTTGATATCGATGGCGATATCAATGGTGATATGAGTTGATTGAACGTGGAAGACATTGGATGAGGCACACTGCGATGGTGCCTAAGGGTTTCATACGCTACCATGTCCTCGAGTCTCTGGGCGAGAAGCCAATGTCAGGCTCCGAGATCATGAGCGAGGTTGAGCGGAGGACGAACGGGCGTTGGAGGCCGAGTCCGGGCTCCGTTTACCCGCTACTGTCTTGGCTGCAGGACAATGGCTACGTGAAGGAGCTGCCCACCGACCAGAACGGGCTGAAACGTTACGAGCTCACCGAAAAGGGCAGGAGCCTCCTCGATGAGCAGAGAAAGATCGGGCTGAAGTTCAGGAAAGAGGCGAAGTTTTTTGCCCCTCCATTCCTTGGGGCGCTGTGGTTCAAGATTCCGCCAGAAAAGATGGTCAAAAGCATGGAAACGATGCGCAGGCTAATGTCAGCGTTTTTTGAGTTAGGAGGTAGTTTGGAGGAAAAATTCTCTGAGAAAACTTTGGAACAAGCCTGCAAAGTCATAGATGAGACAGCGGGAAAACTTGAAGAAATAAACAGGAACCTGAAAGAGCCAAAAGGCGAGTAGCAGTTTAGGATGAAAAAACGTGGAATCCAACATGACGACCATTGTTCAAACGGTTGACCTGAAAAAAACCTACATGCTCGGCAAAGTTCCAGTCTACGCCCTGCGCGGAGTGAACCTGAAGGTTGAAAGCGGCGATTTCGTCGCGATTGTTGGTCCTTCAGGGTCTGGCAAGTCGACCCTTCTGAATTTGATTGGCGCTCTTGATAAGCCGAGTGAAGGAAAGGTACTGATTGACGGAGTGGACGTTTCGGCTTTGAACGACGACCAGCTCGCGGAGCTTAGGCGACGTGTAGGTTTCGTTTTCCAGTTTTTCAACTTGATCCCGAGGCTTACTGCCAGCGAAAACGTGGAGCTTCCCTTAGCCATCACAGGTCTCAGTAAAAGTGAAAGAAGGAAGAAAACGGTTGAGCTTCTGAAGTCTGTGGGCTTAAGTGAACGTGCCGACCATAACCCGACTGAGATGAGCGGTGGAGAACAACAAAGAGTAGCTATCGCGAGAGCCTTAGCGAACGACCCCCGTTTTCTGTTGCTGGACGAGCCAACTGGAAATATTGACTCTAAAACAGCGGAAATGCTGGTCGGCTTACTTAAAGGTCTGAACGAGGAAAAAGGGGTCACAATTATCATGATTACGCATGACATGAACATTGCTAAACATGCTAAACACGTTATTCGTCTTTTGGATGGCAGAAACGAAGAAACAAAAACTGAAGGAGAAGGCGACTGAAAATGAATGTTTTGGACATTTTCTCTTACGCTTACAGCGGCATTCGGCTTCGGAAGCTCAGAGCCGCCCTGACGACGTTGGGGATAGTGATTGGAATCGCAGCCATCGTTGCTTTACTCTCGCTCAGCGAAGGCTTCAGAGTCGCGATAACCAGCCAGTTTGAACGCGGATTCGCCTTGGACGTTTTAACTGTGACGGCAGGTCGAGGACTCGGTTTTGGACTAGGCGGCGTCAGCAGCGGAACATCAGAAGAATACTTAACCTTGAACGATGCACGGGCAATTTATGGGATTACAGGCGTAAAACTATCTACAGCCATAACGTCGAAATCGGTCAGCCTTTCCTCAGGCGATTTAACGTTCACTATTACAGCAGCGGGCATAAACTTCACCGAATACTCCCAACTCTACAGCACATCGTTCATCGCTGAAAGCGGTTCCATACCGAATAATCCAGAAAACGATTCGATAGTTCTGGGAGCCCGAATAGTTGACCCCTGGCAGAACGGCACCGTGTTCGCTGAAGTAGGCGACTACATCAACGTGACGTGGATTACTGGATCCATCACAAGACCAATCGTCAATAACTACGTGTTCCATGTCGTGGGGGTCCTCACGGAAATCGGAGGATTCAGCATAAGCGGACCATCCGACACCCAAGTCTACATCCCAATTTCGACCGCTCAGACGATTTTCGAGACTGACAGGATTAACCAGATTTTGGTGCAGCTTGTCAACGGCGAGCAGTCAACCATTGACTCCGTGACTGCGTCTGTGGAATCCTTGTTCGAAGATAAGGTGTCGGTTTTGTCTCCCGCTGCAATGCTGAACACCTTCTCCAGCATACTTTCGACGGTTCAGCTATTTCTCACTGGGCTGGCTGGGATTTCGCTTTTGGTTGCGGGAATAGGCATAATGAACATCATGATCGTTTCAGTCATGGAACGCACTCGGGAAATTGGCATCCTGAAGTCACTCGGCATGAAGAACAAGACGGTTCTGGTGATATTCCTCTGCGAAGCTGCCGTGATCGGTCTGTTGGGCGCGGTTATCGGCATAGGCTTCGGATATGGGCTTTCAAGCTTCGTTGCGAGGTTCGGTCTGGCCCTGATGGGTGGCGGAGGAAACGGCATACTAAGTGGGCAAGGAACTGGCACAGGTTTCAATATTACCCCAGTTCTGACTCCTACAGTCATCGTGGGTGCTTTGGTGTTCGGGGTTGCTACAAGTGTCCTTTTCGGCTTGTATCCTGCTTGGCGGGCGTCGAAACTTAAGCCCGTAGAAGCGTTGCGATACGAATAATAATGTCGACGAAGGTTTTAGGGAGGACACTAAATGACAAGCGCGATTCACACGGAAGATTTGACAAAAAATTTCGGAAATTTCGTTGCGGTTAACGGAGTCAGCTTCGACGTTGGCCAAGGCGAGATTTTTGGGCTTCTTGGTCCAAACGGTGCGGGGAAAACTACCACGATAAAAATGCTTTGCACTCTCCTCATCCCAACGAGGGGGAAGGCTGAAGTTGACGGCTTCGACGTTGTCAAAGAAGCAGACGAGGTTCGAAAGAAAATAGGCGTTGTCACAGAGAAGCTCGTAGCCTACGACCGTCTGACACCGCTCGAAAATCTCCGCATTTTTGGTCGCCTGTACGAGATGGATTCCCAGTCCATCAAGCAGAGAGGCGAAGAACTCCTTAAACTTGTTGACTTATGGGATTTCCGAAAGACGCGTGTCGGCAACTTCTCTTCGGGCATGAGGCAACGTCTCAACATTGTTAGAGCCCTCATTCATGACCCGAAAATCATCTTTCTGGACGAACCTACAATAGGGCTTGACCCGACGACAGCCCACAACATACGAGAGCTCGTGAAAAGGCTGAACAGCGAAGAAAAGAAAACGATCCTTTTGACAACACATTACATGGACGAGGCAGACCGCCTTTCCAACAGAATAGGAATCATCGACTACGGAAAAATCATTGCTCTGGACACGCCCGGTAACCTTAAGGCTTCTGTTGGTAAGGACGCGACGTTGGAGGATGCCTTCATTAAACTCACTGGAATCAAGATTCGCGACGAACCTGTTAAGAATAATCAGATTCATAGGCCAAGATTCCATTTTGGAGGAAGAATTTGATGAAGCCGTTGAAAACGATTGATGAGATTCTGACCATAGCGTACAAGGATTTGAAGGAGTTTCAAAGAAACAGAATCGGGCTGGTCTTCAGCATAATCATGCCCGTTTTTCTTATCGCCATGTTCGGCTACATGTTTCCCAGCTCCACAAACACCGTGCACGACGTCCCTGTTGGAATCGTCAACCTTGACAATGGAGTCTACGGGCAACAGCTTCTGGACATGATTCATCAGGCGCTTTCCAATTCTTCTGCTTTCAGGCTGGTTGATGTGGAGACAGTGGAAGATGCCAAGAACATGATTCTGGCGGGGTCAATCAAAGGCGCGGTGGTGATTAACGAAAATGTGACCATATCCCTACTCACAAATAATCAGGCGAAAATAACGATTCTGAACGACCCCACAAACACCGCCCTGTCAGCAGCCATAATACAGGGATTCAGCGCTCTCATCAACGCGATATCTCGCCAGTTCGCCTACTCTTTGATAATTGGGAATCTTCCGGGTGCTAATCCGCAATTCATTCTTCAGCCAATTCAGGTTGACGTTCAAGGCATAGTTGAGGGAGGAGGCAGCTACTTCGACTTTGTGGCTCCCGGATTCATTGGTTTAGGGGTGATGATGTCTGGACTGACGGCTGTCGGCGTCGCCCTCGCCCGAGAAAGAGAGATTGGCACGTTGGACGGCTTGTTGATGGCTCCGATTTCAAGAGTCTCCATAATTCTGGGGAAGACTGTGGCTCAGACGATTCGGAACCTGCTGCAGGGAAGCCTCATCATCGTTTTAGCCATCTTCGTGTTTGGCGTTCACGTCCGCGGAAGCCCGTTTCTCATAGCAATAATCCTGATTTTGGGAACCCTCAGCTTCCTCGGCATCGGAATAGTTGCCACCTCCATAGCCAAGGAGCAGGAGTCAGCCCAGTTCATTTTGGGGTTTCTCCAGTTTCCCATGATGTTTCTTTCAGGCGTCCTGTTTCCAGTGGAGCAGATGCCTTTGCCACTGCAATACGTTTCTAAGGTTCTGCCGTTGACTTACGCTGTTGATGCTTTGAGAAAGGTGATGGTTCTAGGAGTCGACATCGGCGGCGTGGTCGTTGAGCTCCTCCTCTTGGTCGTCATCAGCGTTGTCACGATTGCTTTAGGTGTGCCGTTGTTTGACCGGGCTGTCAGAAAATAGGATTACCGATTTTTTTGGAAGAAAAGTTTCGTTTTGCTTTACGTTTTTGACTTGGTTTTTATTGTTTCTTCTATGCCTTCTTCTTCTCTAAACTGCATTTTGTAGAATGAGCTGTAGATTCCGCCTTTTTTCATGAGCTCAGAGTGCGTCCCTTTCTCGACTATTTCGCCTTGATTTATGACGATTATCTCGTCGCAGAGCCTTATGGTCGAAAGCCTGTGAGCTATGATGATGGCCAGCCTGTTCTCGAGCAGCTTCTTCAGGGCGTTCTGGATTACGAGCTCGGTGTACGGGTCGATGCTGGAGGTTGCCTCGTCCAGAATCAGGAGCCTAGGGTCCATCAGAAGGGTCCTCGCGAAGCTGATGAGCTGCCGTTGGCCTATGGAGATGTTGGATGAGCTTTCGTGCAGAACGTAGTTGTATCCTCCTGGCAGCTTCATTATGAAGTCGTGCGCCCCCACGGTTTTTGCGGCTTCGACGACTTCTTCGTCGGATGCTTCTGGTTTCCCGAACTTGATGTTGTCCGTGATGCTCATCGGGAAGAGGAAGGAGTCTTGGAGGACGATTTTCATGTGTTGGCGGAGAGACGATAGTTTGATGTCTTTTAGGTTGTGTCCGTTGATTGACACTTTTCCGTCCAGAGGGTCGTAGAACCTTGCTAGAAGGTTGATTGTTGTGCTTTTTCCTGCGCCTGTCGGTCCGACTATTGCGAGTTTTTTGGATTCGTCAAGCGTGAAGCTGATGTTTTTTATTACTGGAACCTTTGGGTCGTAGCCGAACGTGACGTTTTCGAACCTTACGTTTTCTATTGTTTCCAATTCGGCTGCTTTTTCTAAGGTTGGTTCTTCGACTTCGACGTCTGTGTCTATCAGGTCGAACATTCTTTCGATTGCTGCCATGGCTGACTGGTACTGGTCGTACGTGGCGACTAGAGTCATGAGCGGCATGAAGTAGCTGAACTGGTATTCTATGAAGGCTACGAGGGTTCCCAGCGATATTTCTCCGTTCATGACCATCAATGCGCCGAACCAGAGAATCAGGGAGGTTCCGATTACCCTCATCGTCATGACTACGGGTTGGTAGGCGGAGGAAACGAGCAGCGCCTTCAGGTTTGCGTCGATGTTCTTTTTCTGGGCTGCCTTGAACTCTTCGGCTGCTTTTTCTTCCTGAACAAAGGATTTTATGACTTTTATGCCGGAGAGGTTTTCGTTTATTTTGGACGTTAGTCCGCCCATGGTTGAGAGGACTTTTCGGTAGATTTTTCTTGACAGTTTGCCGAGGAGCCACGATACTATGATGGCTACGGGGACGATGGCGACTGCTAGCGTGGCGAGTTCGACGTTGAGGGCGAAGATTACGATGAGGGAGCCGAGTATTGACGCTACGTCCGTGATGATTTCGGTCAGCCCCATTCTCAGGAAGATTCTAACCATGTTCGAATCGTTTATGGGTCTCGACATGATTCTTCCGATTTCGCCTTCTGAGAAGTACCGCAGTGAGATTGCCTGCAGCTTGGACATCATTTCGTCCCTTATTCCAGCGACGACGTTTTCGCCGACGATTCTCATCTGGAAAACTTGGACGTATTGGAGCAGGTAGTTGCCGAGGGTTACGATTACGAAGATTGGTATCCACCATACGAAGCCTGAGAGGTTTAGGGGCGTTATTATTTGGTCGATTGCTACCTTGTGTAGGTAGGGCGAAAGCAGCCCTGTCACAGAGCTTAGGATGATGGCGACGACGCCTTTTGTGAGGTTTCTTTTGTACGGTTTTATGAACCTGTACAGTCTTCTAATCAACACTCGGTCTGGGATGGTTCTTTTCCTCGACTCCTCGTATCTCGAGAAGACTCCGAAGGGGCTACCCATTCTGTTTTCACCCTGCCTCCATGATTTCTTCGGGGGCTTTCTCGAGGAACTGGGTTTGGTAGATTCGGCGGTAGATTTTGCCTTTGGTTATGAGTTCGTCGTGTGTTCCGAACTCGGCTATTTCGCCGTTGTCTAGGACCATGATTTTGTCGGCGTCCTTTATTGTCGAGAGCCGCTGCGCGATTATGAAGCAGGTTCTGCCCTTCATGGCTTCTTCGATGGCGTCTTGGATTTGCTGTTCCGTTTTTGCGTCGACGAACGACAGCGAGTCGTCGAGTATCAGTATCCTCGGGTTCGTCAGGAGCGCCCTTGCGATGGTGAGCCTTTGTCTTTGTCCGCCTGAGAGGGTTATGCCTCGTTCTCCGACTGCTGTGTCGTATCCTTCGGGCAGCGATTGTATGAAGTCGTGTATTTGGGCGTGTTCCGCTGCTTGCGTGATTTCGGCTATTGTTGCGTCGGGTTTGCCGAATGCGATGTTGTCTTTGATTGTTCCCGAAAACATGAAGACGTCTTGGAGGACGATTCCCATTTGTTTCCTTAGCGACGTGAGTTTGAATTGTCTGATGTCTGTGCCGTCGATGAGGATGCTTCCCGAGTTGACGTCGTAGAACCTTGGGATGTCGAATATGAGCGACGTTTTTCCTGAGCCTGTGGCTCCGAGGATTGCGATTTTTTCTCCGGGCTTGACGGTGAAGTTCAGGTTTTTGAGTACGGGGGTTTGTTTGTCGTATCCGAAGGTTACGTTTCTGAATTCGACTTCGCCCTTTTCTATTGTGATGTCTCGTGCGTCGGGTCGGTCGTCGACTTCGATGGGTGCGTCCATCATTTCGTAGACTCTTTCGAGTCCTGCTGAGGCGTTTATCCATGTTCCCGAGAGCTGGCTTAGGTCTCGGAGGGGGAAGCTGAGTCTCATCATGTATCTTACGAAGAGCATGAGTTGTCCTATCGTGAACACTGTTGCGGGTGCGGCTATGAGTGAGCCTGCGTAGACGTAGACTGCGGTGATGCCGAGGGTGAGGATGGCTTGTCCTGAGGGCATGTATTTTGATTGGATTTTGCCTGCGCCGATTGCTGTGTCGACGAATATTTGTTCGACTTGTTTGAAGCCGTCTTCCATTTCGTGTTCTCTTTGGAAGATTCTTACGACTTTCATGCCTATGATGTTCTGTTGGACGTATGCGCCGAGTCTACCAAGTATGAGCATCATTTTTCTGAACATGGGCATGGTTTTTATCCAGAGCTGGGTTGTGAGGTAGAAGATCGGGATCATGGGCAGCATGGAGATTAGGCTCATGGTTGGGCTTATTGTGTATATGATTGTGAAGACGATTATGATTGTGAATGCGGCGTTGGCTAGGACGCTGACCCATGTTCTGAGGAAGTCTCCGACTACTTGCAGGTCCATGGTTGCTCGTGAGACGAGGTCGCCGACTGCTGTTGAGTCGTAGAAGTTGAAGGATTTGGTTTGGAGCGATGTGTAGTAGTCGGTTCTGACGTCTCGGGTTACCATCTGGGCGAAGTATCCGTGGACGTAGCCTATGACGAGGTTGAGGATGCCGAAGATTACCATTGTTACCATGATCATCGTTACGAGGTTGAACAGCTGTTCCGTGTGTCCCGCGACGATGACTTCGTCGATTATCTGCGACGTGTATAGGGGTTCAAGGGTGAACAGGTACGACCTCACGATGCACAGTACCGTGATGAAAATTATGTAGTGAACGTATTTTTTTTGGTATTTCAGGAGCCGTTTGAAGGCGTCGACTGAACGTGAAAGCTCAGCCTGCGTTTTGATGGAGTTTGCATAGGCTAGAACAGGCTTTGCTACGCTCATCGGTTACACCATTCGGGTTCACTGGGCGAACCCATATTTGTTTTGTCCACATTCAAACATGCAGGAGGGATATTAAGTTTTTCATGACCATAAATTGTGATTAAGGTTCTAACCTGTCGCCTTCGACCCTGTCTGGTTTGAGTGACATTGGAATTTTCTGTTTGAGTGGCAATGCGTGAAGACCGCGTAGGGGGCTGTATATAGTTTCGTCCGATTATCTGACCATCTCCCAGAGTCTGGTCTGATTTGTTCAACAATAGGAAATGGTGTTTGACCAACAAACGCTTAAGCTGAAATGACCTGTACGTTTTGCGGCGTAACTTTTCTGTTGTTTTGGGGTGCAAATAATATCTAAGAATAAAAGAGAAAATTTTATAATAACCTATTTTTTATGAAATAGTGAATTCTAAATTGGATTCTAGAATTATGTAAGAAAAATAGTGAATTAAGTCTTGGGTGGTTGCCTAAAGATTGTATGTTGTCTACGTTCTCTGAAAGTAATATCATTTTTCTGAAAAATAGTATCTCTTCCAAGTATTGTGTGTGGTATTGCACCTTGAGTAGCAGGAACCGCAACGATGATGTCGTTAAGTTCACAAAATATTTGTGATCCCTTGAAAATCTCTATCAAGTTTATTTTAGTATGATATGTCGAAAAAGTCCCTCCTGCACCAACTGCATCATGAACTTCTTTTGGTATCGTCATCCCTAATATTTCTGCGATTTCTAACGGAATAAATGTGGCAGTTGCCCCAGAGTCTATAAGAGCATCAGTCCTGAAGGAAAGGTTGTTATGTTTAACTCTAATGTGAACTAACGGAAGGCGGAATAATCTTTTCAAATGAGGATCATAAAAAGTTAGGTATTTACATGTAAAAGCTCCTTTGCGGCATCTCAAAGGCAATGAAATCACTGAACTTATAATAGCATTACTGAGTTATCAGGCACTTTCATTACGAAGGGTTCTTTCTTTGGGTATTTTTCTTTTGCTTTTGTGAACACTTCTTTTGCATTATCGCCTTTTATAATGTCCTTGTTTATCACAGCAATCCATTTGCCAGCTTCTAATTTTTCGCTGATCGTCATTACGTATTCAAATTCGCTTCCCAAAATCCAACCCTCCAAAATTAAAATTGCATATTCAACATAAAAGACTTCCTATATTAATTTTATGATTAAGGATCTCATTCTTCATTTTTGGAATTCTCATTTTTTTCACTACTGACCCACATAAGTATAGCTTCCTCTACAGCTTCTGTCAGGTTCCCTTTTTTCATACCCTTTCTTTTGAATACGGCTTCTCTGAATCTGTGATCTATTTTATCTTTGATTTTGACGTTTAATTTTCCCATGCTCTTTTCAATATTTAATTGGAAAAACGCTACATATAAGCATATCCATATAACCACAAATATAATAGGAGGTATACATCCCGTCCTACAGGTTTTTGGACGTTTTGGTATTACTGCCTGCATCTTTTCATATTTTTGGTTTTAGTTCGATAGTTATATATTCCAAAGTTGTTAAAGGGTAGATTCGGGGTCTCGGTTGGCTTCGGTGCTTGAGAGGAACATTCAGATTGAGCTTTACAGGGTGCTTCAGAACCTTGTTGCCAGCAAGTTTTCTTTCAACGATATAGAGTTTGTTGATGTGAGGTTTGAGCCTACAATCAATGGGAGACCAGACCTTGTTGTGGAAGCAATAGACAAGGGCAAGAAGCTTTCACTTTTAGTGATTGAGACCAAAAGGAAGGTTCCGTTTATTGACAGAAAGTTTGACCCATACAGCAAGGACGTTATTAGGCAAGCTTCTGGTTACGCCGTTGACTTGGGCGCTCCATATTTTGCCACATGCAATGGCGATGTTCTGGTTTTATTTGACACTTTTACTGCTGGGGTTCCTCTTCCGCAGAGGAAGCTGAAGCATTACAAGGTTTCTTTCGATGAGGAATTTGCTAAAAACCTTCTGGAAGAGGTTTGCAGGTTCAGGGTCGGCGTCGGCAAGTGGCTTGAGCTCGACGACGTTTTCCTTCAGAGGTTAAGGACGTTCCATACTTTCATTACTCCTTACGTTTTGCAGTCGCTCAATCAGCAATTAAGGGAAGACTCCAAGTTCAGGGAGGAATATGGGGTTTGGCTTAGGTCTCAGCTTTTTGAGTATTCTCCAGAAATGAATGAACGTATTGCTGAGCAGCTTGCCTACATGCTCATGAACAGGTTAACCTTTTACAAAACAGTTGAAACACAAATCTCAACACTGCCTAAACTACACAAGATAGAAACAGAAGACCCTAAACTTTTCTCGCAAAAGCTCAGAGAACTCTTTGACAAGATTTGTAAGGATGTTGATTATGAGGCTATTTTTGAAACACACGATGTTCTCGACAAGCTCATTCTACCAAAGACACTGATCTACACATTGAATGATTTTATTGAGGAGCTTGGGACCTACGACCTCTCTAAGATTAAAAGTGATGTCATTGGCAGAGTTTACGAAGAGCTAATTCCAGATGTTGAGAGGCACAATCTTGGACAGTATTACACTCCTCCACCTATCATTGAGCTAATAACAGAAATGTGCATAAGGTCCCCCAATGACAAAGTTCTTGACCCCGCATGTGGTAGTGGCGGGTTCTTAGTAAAATCTTATCACAAGCTAAAGGACTTAAAGAAGAAGGAAAATCCCTTTGCAGATGACGATAAACTACATGAAGAGATTCTGAACCAACTCTACGGGATAGACATTAACCCTTTTCCAGCACAGCTTTCCAGCATCAACCTAGCTGTCAGAAATCTAAAAGTTACAAGTAGAAACATTAACTTGATTGTTAGTGACTTTTTCAAGATTAAGCCTTCAACGCCAATTATTCCAAAAGAACTTGATGTAGTGGTCACTAATCCACCATATACACGACAAGAGGAGATGGAATACAAAGACCAAACCAGAGAAGAAGCACTAACATATTCAGATGGTTCAAAGATTCAATTGGATGCGAGAGCTGGAATATACGCATACTTCTTTACTCATAGTGCGAAGTTCATGAAGAATCATGGCATGATGGGACAGATAACCTCAGACACTTGGCTTGACGTTGGATTTGGAGTTGATTTGAAAAGATTTTTCCTTGAGCACTTCAAGATTCACGCAATAATATGGTATGACATCAGAGCCTTTGAGACGGCACTCGTAGGCACATGTATAAGCATTCTTGAAAAAGAAGATAAGTCAAAAGAGAAAAGAGAGAACACCATTGTCAAATTCGCAAGAATAAAGGAACCAATGCCTATAGAGGAAATTGTCAAGGCAATTGTGACAACCAAAGAAGACTTTGAAGATGAACATATAGGAATAACAGTCAAAAAACAGAAGGAACTCAAATCAGAAGAGAAATGGGGAAAGTATCTTAGAGCACCTCTCATTTATTACAAGATTGTACAGCACCCTAAAATGACAAAACTTGGA
>CAZRIK010000024.1:0-22606 GCA_964600125.1 uncultured Candidatus Bathyarchaeia archaeon | reverse complement strand
TGAAAGTAAGACTGACCTGTTTCCAGACCTATTAACAAGCTATATTGAATTCCAGACTGAGGACGGTGAAATAAAAGAACTCAACGAATTAAAAAAAGGAGAGAATTACGATATCGTAGTAACCCCCTTCGGATCGATACTTTTTAGGTATAGCATGGGGGATTTATTCAGAGTAATTGATTATAGAGATGATAATATGCCTATTTTCTCCTTTGAGGGCAGGAAACAGAATATACTTGATATATATGGGTATTATAGAGTGACTTCACATATTATTGTTCAGGTTCTTTCAAAAGCAGGTTTGATGGCAACTGATAAATGGGCAGTCGCCAAGCTCTTAGAACCTAAAGAACATCTTTGTTTTTTAATGGAAAAAGTATGGCCTTATTCTGAAGAAGAAGCTCAGAAGCTTATTTTCAATGCTCTTAAGGAAATACATGAAGACTTTAAAAACTATATAACCGATTTTAAAATAGAGAAACCATCAGAAGCGATCAAAGTTGAATACTTGAAACGAGGGGCATTCCTGCGATATTCGGCAATTAAGGCAAAAATGGGTGCTCCGATGGGACAATACAAACCACCTCAAACAATCCCTCCTGATAGGATGGAAATTTACGAAACTTTAAGAAGTGTATAAAATTGGGATTCATTGTTTCTTCTCCATGGATTCTTCAATACCTAGTAGCTGGAGTCCTTTCTTTTTCGATGTTCATTTACTTTTTAATCAAACGTCCCAAAACATTGGCTTTAAAATTTTTTCTTCTCTTCGGATTAATTGTATCATTTTGGGAATTTGCTGGTTTTCTTCATAGGACAGCTCCTGATAAAGAAACTTCAACCTTTTTCATCATAATAACAGCAATAGCAAGCAATTTGAGTTTTCCATTATATTTATCAACTGTTTTGAGTATTCGAGGATACCAAAAGAAGCTGCTGCTTGTTTTTATCCCAGCAATAGTAAACATCCTATGCTTACCTTTCCTCCAATATGACATTATTGAAACTAAATTTGGATGGTCTTATCAAATCATTAAAAGTGAAATTCCATTTGCCATAAGCAGCATCTTTTTTTTCTTCTATTTGGCGATAATAATTATTCTTTTACTTAAACTTGTAATACAAGCAAGATCTAATCCACTTAAGAAAAAATACAGAATTCTGCTTGTTAACTTCATTGCTTTTCAAGCCATTGGATATCCATTGACACAATATTTAATTAACATATATCCTGATTTTCCTCCCTTCGGTGGCGTCCTTAACCTTCTCACGCTTCTATTCATTGGTTTTGCGATTACCGTGAAAGAAGAAAAATTCTCTTTGGTTTCAACTTTTACTAAGAAGGATTTTTCCACAGTCTATTCATCATTTTTGGCTGTTCTTTATAACTACACGACTGGTGCAAGTCTTGGTGAGGGATCATTTAAATTTACTAATTTTATCAAAGAATCTGGGATAGAAAAAAATGTTCAATTGACTAAAAATGGGGTAGCCTTTAAGGGCGCTGAGAATCTTGACATAACCGATTTAATTAACCGAAACTTGAAGATTTTCGAGACAAACTTTGCAGACACTGAAGTGGTTGATTGTTATCTGCGTGTCCTCAACTTTGCCTTCAGCACATTGGGAGATAAGTTTGAATCGGTGGTTGCATTGAATGAAGAGTTCCTTAAACAGTCTGATCTCATTTACGGCGTAGGCAAAGGGCACTATCTGAAAAGAATCACTCAAGATAGAAGTCTGGACGACCTTAATGATGTCGACGCAAGCCTAAGAATATACAAGAGAATTCTGTTGCTGGTTTCAGACATAATCTGTTCTTCTTATGAGTTGGAAAAGCGGCTTGCTATGTACTATGCAACAAAAACCGTTAAAATCACTGATTACGGTGAAATCTTAATAAATGACACAAATCGTTTGTTGTCGAGAGTTCCAAAAGAGGAACGCTTGGCGATCCTGATCGAAAGCTTCAACTCTTTCACGAGTTGGGTGTACGAAAAAATCTTGAGTGATTCTGGTTTTGATTCATCTAATATTTTGGAAAAACTTCATTTGGTTCTTACGTTGAACAAAAAGAAAGCTGATGAACTGAACATTTATCATACTTTTCTTGGAAGGCTCGCGACTAGAATTCCGAAAACCCAGATTCACAGGTTTTATTCTGATTACTTAGAGGAGTTGGTTGAAACCAGAACGGACGAGCTTAAAGACGTCCAGAAACGACTTTTTGAGAGCGAACGTTTAGCTGCTATCGGCGAAACCGCCGCGATGGTGGGTCATGACCTACGGAACCCGCTACAGGTCATTTTTAACTCAATATATTTAATAGAAAACAAGTTGAGTAAAACTTCCTTGCCTTCCAGCCAAAAAGAACCGTTGGACCAGCTTGTCAGCCTTGTAGGCGAGCAGGCGCAATACATGAACAAAATTGTTTCAGACCTTCAGGACTATGCCAAGCTGATTTCAGTGGAAGTTGTAAATTCTGATATTGAAAAAATCATTGATGAAGCAATGTCGATGTTAACAATCCCCCAGAATGTTAATACGTCGATACAGATTGAGAAAGGTTTTCCATCGATACTGGTGGACCCGGTTCTGTTGAAGAGGGTTTTCACGAACCTCATAACAAATGCGGTCCAAGCAATGCCTGATGGAGGCAAATTGACAATTACTGTCCGCCAAGAGAAAGAAAATGTAGTCATGACCATTGCTGACACAGGCGTAGGCATCGCTAAGGAAAACTTGGACAAACTATTCACTCCCCTTTTTACGACGAAGGCGAAGGGGCAAGGGTTCGGATTAGCTGTCTGCAAACGTTTGGTAGAAGCGCACGGGGGCAAAATTAAAGCTGAAAGTGAAATTAACAAAGGCACAAAATTCATTATAACATTGCCCTTAACAAAAGAAACAGAAAAAACCGATGCTGAATAAGCCACAGTGCACGTTCATCGTTCTCCCGATTGGCTCTTTTTGGATCATTGCAGAAAAATTAATGGACTTTTTGTTCTTCATTTTGGCTAAAAAAGTCTTTTAACGTAGTCCATTATCATCGAAGGCTTCTCGTACATGAGCGACAGTTCAGCCACACAAAGCAGGTAGCAGCCTGCCTTCGCAGCTAACCCGCATTCCCTGAACTTTGCCCTAAGCTGCTCAGCTTTTTCGGAATACCAAATCTCCTTCAAACTGTGCTCAAGGGCGTTACCCAAATGGTAGCAGTCGTAGAGTCCCAGCGAACAAAGGGCGCCGACCTCTCCGGACGGCGAAATCCCGATCTGCAGAGAAAGGGGGTGACAGGTGAAGTCGCCCCTGTTCTTCACCAGATCCAAGTAGGCTGCGGTGTTCTGCAGGACTCTCCTATACTGGTGATTCTTGTGGTAAAGTAGTCTGCTCATGATTTCGTTTACGTGGTCCCAATCATTCAAAGTAATGTTATTGTTTTCGTCTGAAAATTTGCCTATGTATGTGCCTTGACCGCAAACCTCGGGCAGCTTAAAAATCGGGGAAAACGTTATTCCACTGTTCAGGCTGTCAGCCAGCGACAAAAGGGCTTCGATGTCTGTTAAGGTGTGCGACCCAGTTATGATGGAGTTAATGTTCGTCGACAGTCCATAATCCTGTGCAATCTTTATGCCTTCTATTGCTTTTTCAAAGAGCCCTTCGATGCCGCGCGTCTTGTCGTGGCGGCTGTCAGGAAAATCGATGCTTACGCCTACAACGTCAAGGTTTCTGTGGATTTCGGGTAACCGTCTAGCCAACAAATATCCGTTCGTAAGCACAAAAGTTGCATGCCCAACCTCATCGGCATTTTTTAGAATCGCAGGCAAATCCTTTCTTAAGAGAGCTTCGCCTCCCGTAAAAACCGCGGTCAGACAACCCAAGTCGTAGGCGTCATTGACGACTTTGTTGATTTCGTTCGTGTTCATTTCTTTCACGGGTTGGGACTTCCAGAAATCGCAGAATGGACACCGCGCGTTGCATCTGTGCGTGACGGAAAGGCTGAGTAGAAGAGGGACAGGTCTCCTTAGGACGTAGTTCCCGATGAACGATTTTAGCGCATTCTGGATGGGAAACTTCCTAAGGGGGTATCGCATGAACCAATTTCTATTAAGCGTCGATACAAAAAGGTTGTGTCAAACGCCTTATTGCGTAACACAATCTACAAGACAGAGGGCATCCCTTTAACGGTTTTCAGCCCGACCCATTGCGCTGCAACGTAGCCTATCATGATTCTGGACCAGAACGTCAAGATTCTGGTGAGAACCGTTGCCGCTGCACTGGTTCCTGACGGCACGCCGAATGCCATGAAAAGCGAAGCCATGACAATCTCTATGAATCCGAGTTCAGAGGGGATGCCGAACGGAATCGCTTGAACCGCAAGCATTAACGAGTAGACCACAACGACCGCGAGGAAGGAAACGTTGAACCCGATTGCGTGGAAGACAAGGAACATTGTTGAAACGTCAAGAAACCAAGCCGTTACCAGCAACAACAAAGGTTTGGACAGCCATTTCGGGTTCCTTCTAAAAATTTCCATGTTTCCGTGGAAGGCTTGAAGTATTGCGTGCAGTTTGGTTTTAATGTTTGAAAGGTTCCAATGGCCACGGAAAAGCCATACGAAAAAATTTAGCAACAGATTTATTGCTTTCCATGTTTTTTCCTCCTCGAAAAAAATTAGGTAGCAAATTATGATCAGAGAAGCTGCGCTTCCGAATATTTCGAACCACATTACAAAAAGAACCGTCTGAGGCAACGTGTAGCTTAACGTTAGCAGGACAGAACCGAATATGAGACCGCCTATGGTGACAGCCATCGACAGAATCCTGTTTCCCATGACTGATGCTGCTATTTTCCCCGCGTTTTCGCCTGTGTTCTTAGCCATCAAGTAAATTTTGACGATGTCGCTGCTTACGGACTCGAGGGGAATAATGAAGTCCACAAATATGCCTGTCCAAACAAAAAGGAATGCTTTTTTGAAGGCGGATTTGACGGAAGTCAGCTTAAGGAGAAGGTGCCAAGAAAGCGAATACAAGGTTATGTTTAGAACCGAGGCGATTGCAGCCAGCACATAGAAATAGATGTTTCCGCCAGCGTTCGTTAGGGCGTCAACCATTTCGGGTATGTCGACGAAAAAGTGGAGGTAAGCAACAAAAAATAGAAGACCCACAATGAGGAAAAGAACCATTCTTGGGCTGACTTCTACCTTCCGTTCTGTCATTGTCGTAAACACCAATTTCTGACGTGCGGATGTTAAACTGCATTATTTTGCTTAGAAATATTTATTTCGTTATCTAAAAAGCCGTTCTTGAATGAAAAGGTTTTTGTATTGTATATGAGTATTTTCTGAACGTGGGACAATCGTGACACACTACTCGTTAATGAACCTTACAGTCGAATACTTCAACCGAAGAGGTTACGAAGTGAAAAAAGACGAGCCCCAAGAAGGACTCAATACTCCACCGAAATTTAACTTAATCGTCAGCAAACGCAAAGAAATACATCCCGTGAGAATCAAAGAGTGGAACAGAACGGTCGGCGTCAACATCGTCATCAACATGGACAAGGCTTCACAACAATCAGGGTTCTCAAGCCCCATTCTGGTGGCAGAAAAATTCAGCGAACACGCAAAAGCCTACGCCACCCGCAGAGGAATCATGCTGATCACAAAGTTCGAAATCATGCGGAGCCTAAGATGACTGCTTAAAAAAATGTGTTGACGACCCTAGTTGCATTCAAGCATTATTTCCTAATCAACAAGACATAGTCGGTTCTTTAGCGAATTTTGTCCATTCGTAATTATCAAAAAACCAAGTGCTAACAAACTTGGCTTATTATTATAAAGGAAGAAACACAATAAACACTCGCCCATAAAAGGTGACATCATTGCCCATAACGAGAGACGAACAAATTGTGGAACAAGCCATCGCTGAAGCCGCGAACCTGATTGCGTCCAGCGCAAGAACAGCGCCTAAAGGTCGAGGAGTCGACAGGATAACAACAGCCATAGTCTCCGGCAAAGAAAAAAATGACCTAGCAGACGCCATGGAACGCCGAGTGGAACACAAAAGGAACCCGCTTCCCGCATTCAAGAGAGACGCCCAATCAATAAGAAAATCGCCGTTAGTGGTACTCATCGGAGTCAGGGGAACCACGCCTAAGGTTCCAGAAAACCCGCTTAACTGCGGAGCATGCGGCAACGCGACGTGCGCTGACTTTATCAAGGCGGAGAAAAAGAGGGGCGAGGATTACGTTGGTCCGATTTGCATTTTTGAGGCGGTCGATTTGGGGATAGCCTTAGGCTCTGCGGTGAAGATGGCTGGCGAACTGAACGTCGACAACAGAATCATGTACACGGTGGGTGCAGCAGCTAAAGACTTGCAGCTCTTGGACGCTGACGTGATATTCGGCATTCCGCTTTCGATGACTGGAAAAAACATCTTTTTCGACAGGTAACAAACCTAAACATGATTATTGTATTTCGTGATAAGAGTCTGACGGTCAAAAATCCTTCAAGTATTCGTCGATTTTTCCCTCAGAATCCAGTTTTCCAAGCCAATCAACGATCCCAATTCTACGTTTCTTTTTTCCTTGAAGAACTTGCTGAATCTCGTCTACTACTTCGTCCACTGCTTTACCTGTAACATTTACCTCGCAAACTTTTTCGACTCCGCACCTGTTAACAGCATCGTACAGGCAAACGTCCAGAATCTCCGCAGCAACGTTTTCGCGGACTTTTTCGTCTCCGTAACCACGTTTTCCTAGGATGCCTCGTAATTCTTCAGGGTCACGCCTCAAAACAAAGACTAACCTAACGGTCTCCGCAGGAACAACGTCGACGGCATAATGACCCTCAACAATTAACGTCCCAGAAGAAACTGAAACAACATTGCTCACACGTTTCGAAACTCGGTTCATGTCAGCAACCAAAGTGTCTCTTTTACGGTCCACTTGAGTGTATAACCCTTCGTCCTTGACCAAATCGCCAACAGAAACAAGTCCGCAGCTGAGTATGGACGACAATTGCTTGGAAACGGTTGACTTGCCAACGCCAGGAGTGCCACTTATTATGATGACCTTATTTCTTTCAAGGTTAGAATTTGATAGCCTTTCTTTGTTTTTTTTCATTTTTTTCCAGTAAACTATTGTTGCGAAAGGTAAAAAGTATTTTCCATTAAGAGTAATTGTAGTCCATTAAAAGGTCACAGTTGCCTTTGAATGTTGACGTGGCTTCATGAGGACTCTGGGTTCATAACAATTATATTAATTTATCAAAAATATTTCTAAAACGGAACAGAAACCAGTGCTTATTCTCTGGGGAATCCTTGATGATTGAAATAATAGAGGTTCTTCCCGTAACATCCGACGAAATATTACGTATATTGAGTTCACCAACATTAGAGGAAACCGAGAAGCTCCTTGACAACATAAAAAGACTCAGAGAAGAAGAAATGTTCAGCAAAAAACTAATCCTAGTGTATGCCACTTAATAACTAAAACAAAATTGTACAAATCCAGAATCTTTCCCTAAAGGCATCAAAAAATACTTTGGGCAATTGAAAAATTACTATTCAACCAACTAAAAGTATTAAAAAATAATTTATATCAGCTAACTCATTGAGGATATATTACCTTCACTTTTTTATAACCGATAATCAGTGCCCAATATAAAAAATTAACTATAGAAAAACCTATTGTCTTACTTTTCAAAGAAGAAACAGAAAGGTTTGGGGCGAGATTGAAAGACGGAAAAAATAAGAAGATTAATGAGAGCTTTTAAAAACTCACAAAAGCTCTGCAACACGTTATGGAAATGCGTGGAGATCAGAATAAGGTTAAGCTCGTGAAATTGAAAGAGGACTAATAGCTAGCTACTTCTCTCAATCTTACGAATCAGAAATCTCAATATAATATTTTTTTATAAATTAGAAAAGAGGGGTTATCCTCTATTAGACTTCTACTTCTTCTAGTACGGTTTTCACTGCTTCTTTTACTGGTATACCTGCCTTCACATGATATTTCTTTATGTTATTCTGCTCAAGAAGTGTCGATGCGCCTAAGCCTAATTCTCGGACTGCAACCGCTGTTACCCCTTTCTCCGCAAGCATTTTAACTGTTATTGGACCTGCTCCATGTTTATATGATGCAGCTGGATTCTTTACGACTTCAACACTGACAATCGAACTGTCTTTGATCTCGATTAACGTGAAGTTTTCAGCTTTGCCGAAGACTTCGGACACGACATCATCCAAAGCCATGTTCCCTTTAGTCGGAATGGCAAGTTTCATTTTACTCATTCTACTTCTCTCTCCATTAATTTCTTTTCCAACTCTTTCAACTTCTTAATCTGATTTTTCTGGTTCTGCAACATTTCCATTTGACTTCTCAGCGTCTTGACTTGCTCCTTGGTCATCTGAGGAGATGGAAGGCGAAACGGTTGAATAGGTTGTCAAGGCAGACTTTCTTATCCTTGTCCCACGTCCCATACAATTACTCAACCGCCTCTACGCCTCCATCCAAGTTATCCTCAAGGCGATTGTTCCACCTCACCTACTTGCTTAGTTCTTCGAGCCTCTTTCTAATGGCATCTAGATGTGCTTCAACGAACCCGAGTTGTTGTTCCAGCATCTGTTTCTCTTGTTCCCTTGTCAATGTGGGCATAGTGGACGTTGTAGGAAATGTCGGCGAAATTTGAGTTTGCTGCTCAACACTGGGCACCTTGGGAATAGTTGTCTGAAGATATGGGTTAAAGAGCCACCAACAAGCTCCTCTGCCGTATAGCCAGCCTGGTCTCTGCCAGGGCGGCAGATTGCTGAAGGGTCCTCTTCCAGGCCATGGTCCACTCCATCCTCCACCTCTTCCTTGTCTTCTCCAACTCATGTTTTTTCACCTCCGAAATTTTATTTTGTGCTTATGCACACAATTAATTATGTGTCAGTGAACAGAAATATATAAATATTTCGGTGCCATAAAGGTTCAGAGACTTAATATGTATCGACACCGACATGGAAGAAGGGGAAGATTACCAAAACCCATAAAATTAGGAGCAACTCCACCAGTCATGGTATTCAATCCTTCAGAACCTCAGGGAAACCCGCAACCAATCTATCTTGAGCCAGCTGAATTGGAAGCGTTTAGGCTGGTGGACCAAGAGGGGCTCTCACAAGAAGAGGCTGGAGAAAGAATGGGAATATCAAGAGGGACCGTCTGGAGACTTCTCCAAAGCGCAAGAAAGAAGACAGCGCAAGCCCTCACTGAAGGAAGACCGATACACATTACTCCTTCTGTTTCTGAAACCAACCAGCAGCCATAATAAAGAGAAAGATTTTACTAAAAAGGTTGAAGCAAAGCCTATGACAGAATTAGTTGTAATCTTAGCGTCTGTAACAGTAGTTAGTCTGGTAGCCTTCGTAGGCATCCTTTTTATTGGCTTAAAAGAGGCATTCCTTAAGCGCATTTTGATGGCTCTTATCGGCTTCGCCTCTGGATCGCTCATCGGAGGAGCATTCATTCATTTACTGCCAGAAGCATTAGAAGAAGCCGGTCAAGCAACATTCTACTACGTCGTTGTTGGCATCATCTTTTTCTTCGTTATGGAAAAGTTCCTATATTGGCGCCATTGCCATGAGGGAAAGTGTCCTGTCCACGTCTTCGCATACCTTAATTTGGTTGGAGATGGAATTCACAACTTCATTGACGGAATGATCATAGCAGCCAGCTTCATCCTCTCATACGATCTGGGCTTCGCCACAACTCTAGCGGTCATTTTTCACGAAATCCCACAAGAAATCGGCGATTTCGGAGTCCTAATATATGGAGGATTCGGGAAAAGAAAGGCTCTTATGTACAATTTTGTTTCAGCCCTCACAGCAGTTGCTGGTTCCCTTGTAACCTACTACTTAGCCTTATATATTCAAGGGGTGGAGAAGTTTCTGATTCCCTTTGCAGCAGGCGGCTTCATCTACATCGCAGCAACAGACCTCATGCCAGAACTTCACAAAAGAAATCAGGCAAAAGAATCTTTGATTCAGCTTGTTGCAATTCTAACAGGCATAGGGTTAATGTCAGCTTTTAAGATTTTGTTATCATAAGCTGATGGCACTAACTGGATATTTAAGAAGAAAAGAATAGCTCCTCATACTATAGTCTGTATTGTGTATTGGGTATAGGTTTTTCTGGCGTCGTTTACAGAAAAATTTAAATGCGATTAGTCGTAGTTTAAACTGATAATGTTCGCAAGGTGATGGTTGTGACCGCGAAAGTTTCCAGTGTAGTTGAAGAATATCTTGAGGTAATCTACAGATTTCAAGAAAAAACTGGTGCTGCAAGGACAAGTGAATTGGTGAAGATGTTAAACGTTGTTCCTGGAACAGTCACGAATACTGTGGAAAGACTTGAAAAAGAATCTTTAATTGTCCATGAACCATACAGAGGCGTAAAACTGACTGAAAAAGGGCTTAGATTGGCTCTACGTGTAGTAAGAAAACATAGATTATCAGAACGCCTTCTCACGGATGTTTTAGATGTTGAATGGGACAAAGTTCATGATGCTGCCTGCCAACTTGAGCATGGAATTTCCGACGAAATAGCAAAGAAAATTGAGAAGGCCCTAGGACATCCTAAGACTTGCCCCCATGGAAACCCAATCCCCACCGAGTGCGGGGGCATAATCGAAGAGAGTTTTCAGCCGCTTACGAAATTTAGCATCCGAGAAAAAGGGATAATTGTTAAGATTGTCGATGAAAGTCCCGAGTTGCTGCAGTATCTTGACACTCTGGGGCTTAGACCTGAGAAAGCCTTGGAAGTTATTGAGAAAGCCCCATTTGACGGTCCGATAACTGTCAGGGTTGACGGAAAAGATCATGCATTAAGCCATGAGATCGCAGCCTCCATCAAAGTTCGGAAACCTGATGAGAAATAAGGGGAATGCACAATTGGAGTTACCTTTAACAGCTCTAAAAGACGGAGACAGCGGAGTAATTACGTCCATAAAGGAAAATCCTGGGCATGGAAGAGGCGCAGGCTGGGGCTTCCAGAAGAGGCTTATGGACATGGGATTAACACCTGGCACAAAAGTGACTGTAGTAAAATCAGCTCCTTTCAACGGCCCTGTAGAAGTTAGTGTTAGAGGTTCAAGATTAGCTCTAGGCAGAGGAATGGCTGAAAGAATCTTCGTGGCGATAAATAAGTGACAAAGAAGAAGTTAACGATCGCCCTAGCCGGCAACGCAAACGTAGGGAAATCGGTTATATTCAATCAACTAACAGGCTTACATCAGCATATTGGAAACTGGCCTGGGAAAACCGTTGAAAAGGCAGAGGGGACGCTTTACTTTAAGGGTTACGAGATCGACATAATCGACCTGCCAGGGATCTATTCTCTCTCAACATATTCGTTAGAAGAGCTCGTTTCTCGTGAATACATCGCTGTTGAAAGGCCTAATTTAGTAATAAATGTTATTGATGCATCAGTTCTTGAGAGAAACCTCTTCTTCACACTGCAGTTGACGGAACTAGAAACTCCAATGGTCATAGCATTGAACCAAATTGATATTGCGAAAAAGAAAGGCATCAAAGTTGACTACGAAAAACTCAGCCAAACTCTCGGTGTACCAGTGGTTCCAACAGTGGCAATAAAAGGTACAGGTGTTTATAGGTTACTGGAAGTTGCTTTAGAGACGATAGAAAAGGGTGAGTTAAAATCCCGACAGACAACATATGGAGAGGAAATTGAAGAGAGGATAGAGAAAATCGTTAGTATGGTTGAAAAAATCGGGTTTAAATATCCAGTCAGATGGACCGCTGTGAAACTTCTGGAGGGAGATGAAGAAGTTGAGAAGGAAATCAGCAAAAAGGAACCCAATATCCTGCCAATTGTCAAAAAGATGGCTGAAGAAATCGAGAATATTCATGGCCATTCATGCTCAACCGTGATGACATCTGAGAGATACGAGTTAGCTGGCAGGATAGCGAGAGAAAGTCAGCAAATTATACCTGCAGTGAAGCCATCCATGAGCCAAAGGTTAGATGACTTAACAACTCACAGGGTTTATGGCTATCTACTAATGGCCGCAATAGTTTTCTCAATTTTCTACGCAATCTTCACTTTTGGTGGTTTCGCTTCAACATTTTTAAGTGATATCTTCTACAGTTTGGAACCCACCTTTGAGAACGTTTTTGGTAAAGGAATTCTGGGAGAACTCGTCTGGGGTGGAGTCGAAGGCATAATAGCCGGCGTCACGGTAATCTTACCTTACATTGCTCCTTTCTATTTCCTATTATATGTTCTTGAGGATTCCGGGTACCTCAGCAGAGTCGCATTCTTGATGGATGTAGTGATGCATAAGATAGGCCTACATGGCAAGGCCTTCATTCCGGCTATGTTAGCTTACGGTTGCAATGTACCAGCATGTTTAGGATGCAGAATCATGGAAACTCAGAGAGAACGGTTCTTAGCAGCGTTCGTCGTTACAATGATACCTTGTGCTGCAACAACGGTGGTCGTGTTAGGGCTTGTCGGAAACTTCGTTAGCATAGAATGGGCATTAACTCTTTATATCATAGATTTAATCATAATTTTTCTCCTTGGAAGAGTTGCATTCAAAGCTTTGCCTGGTGAACCCACTGAACTCATAATGGAGATGTCTGAATACAGGTTTCCTCACTTGAAAACGGTTGTTAATCAAACGTGGTTCAGGTTAGAGGAGTTTATCAAGATAGCCTTTCCAGTAATAATTGTGAGCAGCTTGGTGATCAAGGGTTTGGAGGTTCTGGGATTTTTGGAACTGTTCTCCGTCGCGTTAAGTCCCGTAACTGTAGGTTGGCTTGGGTTGAGACCTGAAATGGGAATTCCACTTGTCTTCGGCATTTTAAGGAAGGAGCTCACATTGATAATGCTTGCCACATTACTCAAACCAGCAGGTTTAAGCATTCTAACACCTGTGCAAATGGTTGTTTTTGCCCTTGTCACGATGCTTTACATGCCCTGCGTAGCAACAATTGCTGCATGCGTCAAAGAATTCGGCTGGAAGAAAACCCTATACATGACTATATTTAGGATAATCTTAGCCATTTTCGTTGGTGGAATAGCATTCAGAATCCTATCAATCTTTAAAATACTCTGAAGAACTAGCCAGCTAACCTCACGAAACCCTGTTATCATGCAAGTTAGCTAGGCACTGATCACAGTATCTATATATATCCAACCGTTGCCCAGTAGGTTTGAACCTGAGATCCCCAATTATTTGAGACCAAAGTTTCTTAATACTTTCCACTTGATAATCTTGGATCTTTCCACAGTTCCTACAGATAACGTTGATGTGAGGTGAAGTATCCGGATCATATCTGGATATCCCACCAGTTAATCCAAGTTCTTGTAGCATCCCGATTTTTGTGAGAAGACCCAATGTCTGATAAACAGTTGCCAAACTCAGCGTTGGATATGTTTTCTTCACCACTTGGTATACTTGGTCAGCTGTTGGGTGGTCTTTGCTTGAGAGGATAAACTCGCAAATTGCTATTCGTTGAGGTGTAACCTTGAAACCTTTCTCTCGAAGCTTGGCAATGAGTTGCTGATTTTTCATAGTTATGAATTACTTATGTAGTTACCTAAAACGTTTTCTAAAAAATAACAAGACTTAAATAATAATGATTATAATCTATTCCTGACATAAATTACTATAATTGGAGATAACAAGAAATGGAAAAAAAGAAATACTTGACAACAAACCAAGGCGCACCAATCATTGACAATCAAAACTCATTAACTGTCGGCGAACGAGGCCCTGTTTTACTGCAGGATGTACAGTTCATTGAGAAGATGGCGCACTTTGACAGAGAACGCATCCCCGAGAGAGTTGTCCATGCGAAGGGAGCAGGAGCACATGGCTACTTTCAGGTCTACAAGAGCATGGCACCATACACAAAGGCGAAATTCCTCCAAGATCCAGAGAAAAAAACTCCTGTATTCTTAAGATTTTCAACCGTAACCGGAGGAAGAGGATCTGCTGACACAGTGCGGGATCCACGTGGATTTGCAGTAAAGTTCTACACTGAAGAAGGCAACTACGACCTGGTTGGCAACAATCTTCCCGTGTTTTTCATCAGAGACGCCATCAAATTTCCAGATATGGTTCATGCATTTAAGGGCGCACCTGACAACAACATACCATCGGCTTCTTCCTCACACAACAGCTTCTGGGATTTCATATCTTTAACCCCTGAATCAACCCACATGATCATATGGCTCTTCTCAGACCGCGGGACACCAAAAAGTTACAGGATGACTGAGGGCTTTGGCGTCAACACTTATGTATGGGTAAACTCAGAAGGAAAACGACAGTATGTGAAATACCACTGGAAACCAAAATTAGGGGTGCACAATCTTGACCGTCATGAAGCAACCAGACTGGCAGGAGCCGATCCAGACTACCTCACCCGCGATCTCTGGGACGCCATAGCCAAGGGTGAAGAGGTTGAATACGAACTCTGCGTCCAGCTAATGAAAATCGAAGATGAGTTGAAACAAGATTTTGATCCCCTTGATCCAACAAAGACTTGGCCTGAGGACAAATTTCCGCTGATGCCAGTGGGTAAGATGGTGTTGAATCGCAATCCCAAGAACTTCTTCGCTGAAGTTGAGCAGGCAGCTTTCTGTCCAGCCAGCATTGTTCCGGGAATAGAATTCTCAGCTGACAAGTTGCTCCAAGGCAGAACGTTCTCATATGCTGATACGCAGCGTCATAGATTGGGACCGAACTATCTACAAATTCCAGTAAACCGTCCCACTGTGGAGGTCAACAACAGCCAGCGTGATGGGTCAATGCAATTGGGAGAATACAGTGGTCCTGTGAATTATGAACCAGCAACCATTGCTGGAGGCTCACCCGTTGAGGCTCCGTCAGGAACACCATCCACATTTCACGTTGATGGAGATGTTACCAAAAAGAAGATTAGCAAAACCAACGACTTCCAACAAGCTGGAGAGAAATATCGTTCCTTAAATAAGATAGACCAAGAACATCTGGTAGATAACCTCATTGCAGATCTTTCACCCATAGATAAACAGATTCAGCAACGAGTGATTACAAATCTGACTAAAGCTGCCCCGGACTTAGGTAAATCCGTAGCTAAAGGTCTCAAGCTCTAAAACAGAAGGATAAGTAAAGGTGATAAGTATGAAAGGATACATGACAACTATTGAGACAGATACAGAGAAGAACGCAGATTTCCGTCGCGTGTTGTACACTGGGAAGTACAGTCAGCTCGTGCTCATGAGCCTTAAACCTGGGGGAAGAGATAGGTGAAGAAACACACGAGGATGTCGACCAATTCTTCAGATTTGAGAAGGGAGAAGGAAAAGTGATCATTGACGACCTTGAACACAAAGTCAAGGACGGGGATGCGGTTATAATTCCTGCTGGCGCCAAACATAATGTCATTAATACATCTAAGCGTGCAGACCTTAAGCTTTATACTATTTACTCTCCCCCGAGCACCAAGATGGCGTAATACGCCATACTAAAAAAGAAGCGATGGTTAGTGAGGAGCATTTCGACGGTCGAACAACAGAATAACAATACTTAGTGCACTTGAAGTCTAACCTCTTAATATTTTCATTTTTTTGCAGATTCTTTATTTAGCTAGCTACAAATTGCTGTGAGTTCAACGGAGTAAAAATATTCCAAAAACGTAAGTGATGTACCATTTAATGTCCAAATGTGTGTAATACGTGCTATTTGAACTATCCATGTCAGATATCAATAAGTCTTTCAGCAAGTCGCAAATTTCTCTCCCTTTTTTATATATAACATTTTATAATTAGTTAATTTGCAGAAACTTCTAGCTAGCAGGAGTCTGTTGGAAAATTCGGAGATATAATGAGTGAAAACGCATCTAGAATGTATCCCCTGTTTTCTGAGGCAGATGCTGGAAGCCCTCGATATGAGTACTAATGATGAAGATATACGTGAAAAAACCCTCAGAGAAGTTATGTCCTACTTTTTACAAGAAAAATGGAACAAAAATACGCCTGAACTTGGCACAAACGTTCACAGAATCGTCAAGAGGATTACTGGAAACAGCGACCCATATGAGAAACTTAAAGAAAAATACAACCAGCTGGCATCAGATCTGTATCCAAAGCTCAAACAAATAGTTAAAAGCTCAGAGGATCCGCTGTTGACTGCAGCAAAAATAGCAGTATCGGGTAATGCCTTAGATTTTGGTCCAAGAACAGAAATAGACATCGAAAAGGAACTTCAAAACGTGTTACAGCAAGGGCTTGCCATAAGCGACATGGACCAATTAGAAGATTCAGCTTTAAGGACTAAAAAGATTTTGTACCTTGCAGATAATGCTGGAGAAACCTTCCTTGATAGAATATTGATAGAGGAGCTCGTAAAAAGGGAGGTTAAGGTGACTTACGTGGTTAAGGATGCAGCCATTCTTAATGATGCGACATTTCAAGACGCAGAAATCTCAGGAGTCGCTCAGGTGGCTAGAGTCATATCTACCGGAACAGACTGTATGGGGATATTATTTAACGAATGCTCAGACGAGTTCCTTAAGGAATTCAAGATAAGTGAGCTGGTGGTCAGCAAAGGTCAAGGAAACTATGAGTCTCTCAACGATACATTAAACAAGGAGATTTTCTTTCTCTTGAAAATAAAGTGTCCACTTATTGCAGAGAATATCGGTTACAATGTAGGATCGCTGGTGTTAAAAAGATGCTTTAACAAGTGTGTTCTAACCGAGACTTGAACTTTATGTTCTTGTTATGTTTTCAGTTATACTAAAAGTTGCGTCTTATTCTCTCTTCCAACATTTTTTTAGGCATCGCGCCGACAAACTGATCCACAAGTTTACCGTCTTTGAACACCAAGAGCGTGGGTATACTCATTATTCCATATTCCTTTGCAATTCTCTGATTCTCATCCACATTCAATTTTCCGAATATAATCTTTCCAGCGTAATCTTTGGCTAGCTCTTCAATGATGGGAGAGACTAAACGGCAAGGACCACACCACGGCGCCCAGCAATCAACAACTATGTTAGGATGCTTCGCGATCGTCTCTAGGAAAGTAGCATCGGTTACCTCAACAGGCTCATTTAATGAAGGCTTTACTGGTTCTTGACCATTTCCTTCAGCTTCTCTTCCAATAGATTGTCTCTTCAATCGTCTCAGTTTCGTTTCCCGTATCCTTTTCAGCTCTTCATCCTTCTCCATAGGGTTCACCTAACTTTTTATTTCCTCATATTGATTTAACTATACTTTGAATATGTCCCCAGTTCTCAAGGGGTTACATCTTCTTTTGAAGCTTTCAATGAATTGGCGTACGGCTTTCGAACCTGTGCAGTGGCATGGGTAAATGAAAGCTGGATTAATCTCAAGTAGATCGTTTATGGTTGCTTTGATTGTCTCCTCCTTTGAGTCGCTCAAGTGAAAACCGCCAATTACTGCGTGAACCTTCTTCATGCCCATCAATCTCTGCGCTTGTTTTATAGTGTTTATGATTCCTGCGTGGGCGCAACCAGATATTATCACCAGGCCTTTGTCTTCAAGATTTAGTACCAGAGCCTGATCGTCCCGCATTTCGTCTTCTATGAACTTCTCGTTTTCCACGGTCCAGAAACCTTTAGGCCTTTCGTAAGGTGTGATCCGTTCTATCTCCCCGGACGTTACGATGCCTTCAGCGATCATAACAGGATTCCTTGTTAATAGAAGACCCCTAGACGATTCTAGTTCACAAAGCTTGAAGGGTGATCCAACGTATTTAAGTTTTGGAGCTATCTTGAATTTCGGATTAAATGCATCTGGGTGAACTATGATGGGGATGTCTCCGTTAATCTTTTTGAGGATCTCAAGCAAGCTGCCTGTGTGATCATAATGGCCATGACTCAGGAATATAGCATCTACCTTCTCCAAGCTTATGCCCAGGATCTCCATGTTACGTAACAGGATACTTGGGGATTGTCCGGTATCCATTAAAATCGTAGATCTGGGTTTGGTTCTCTCCACGAGTATTGATAGTCCATGCTTCGCTTCTAGTCCCAAAGCCTTTTTTTGTGCGCTTACCGAGTCTTCTACAAGAACAGTCAACTTGAAATTCTTCATCATTATGCAAACCTTCTGTAAAGGAGTCTCACGGCTGGCAATATGAAAAGTATGAAGAATCCTAGAAGCACCAAAGTATCGACAAAGACCGTGATGCCTTGGATGGATGAAAATACTTGACGTAGTCCGTCTACTGTGTAGGTTAGAGGCATGAGGTAAGCTACGTATTGGAATACAGTTGGCATCGATGAAACTGGATACACAACGCCACTTAGGAAAACCATGAGGAAACGTGGAAGATTAAGCAATGTCTGAGCCTCGAACACCTCTTTCACTAGGACACATAACAATGCACCCAATGAAGAGAAGACTAAGAGGGATGGAACGATTATCAATACGAGATACAATACGCTTACGTGGTATAGCCCCAAAGCCAGCACTGAACCCAGAGTCACAGTTGCTGTCATCAAGATGCCAAAAATTGTACCTCCGATTACTTTCCCGAGCAGTACAGCTGGTAGACTGATAGGTGCAAGAAGCAGTCTCTCAAATGAACCGAGTCGAAGCTCAAAGTTGATGACGACAGCCTCTGCAGCGGTTGTGCTGAAGAGAATCGTCATTGCGATGAGTCCTGGTACTAACTGTTCAAAGTTCTGAGGATTTCTCAAGTAGAAAGCCAGGATCCACGCAATGGGAAAAACTATTCCCCAACTGATGGAAGGCGGCTTAAGATAATAGGTTCTCATGTCCTTCAGGGCGATATAGAATATTCCACGTAGGTCATCACGCCACATTTATCGTCCGCCTCCCTTCTCTGTAGCCATAACACTTGGGCTCAAGCCCGTAATCTTGATGAAAGCGTCTTCTAGGCTTGGTTTAATACTGTTCACTTCCTCTATGAGAATATCATTACCCTTAGCGTATTCGAGCACTGTTTCGAGAACTTCCGCAGAAGCTCCGCCGTAAATTCGCACTTTGTTATGGCCAACAGCCACCACCCTAAATTCAGGCAGCCTTTCAGCAAGTCCTTCGACAATTTGGGACTGCATCTTTTTAAAAGAGACTTCGATTACTGGTTCTTCTTCAGCAACAGTTTTCAACATCTCTGGAGTGTCGATCTTTACTATTTTTCCCTTCACAAGAATGGCGATGCGGTCGCATAAGAGGTCTGCCTCCTCCAGATAGTGGGTTGTGAGAAAAACGGTTACTCCCTGCTTTCGGAGGTTGCCAATCAGATCGCGGAGATTGCGAGCAGCTACAACATCCAGACCTACTGTAGGTTCGTCGAGGAAAAGTATTTTGGGGTTGTGAATTAAGCCTGCGGCTATTGTTAACGCCCGTTTCATACCGCGGGAGAAGGTGCCGAAAAGATGGTCTTTCCGTTCATAAAGCCCGAAAGTCTTGAGGAGGTCTTCAGCCCTTGCTCTGCGTTGGTTGCGTGGAATGCCATAAAGTTGCGTCATAAAGAGCAGGTTGTCAAATGCGGAAAGCTCATCGTACAGATTAGAGATCTCTGGAACTACACCAATACGCTTTTTTATCTCCACAATCTCCGACGCTACATTGAGTCCCAAGATGCGAGCTGTACCTGCGGTAGGCCTACAAAGACCGGTAAGCATTCTAATTGTTGTAGTTTTGCCTGCTCCGTTAGGACCTAAGAAACCGAAGATTTCACCTTCCCCCACATCGAAACTTACGTGGTCAACCGCCAGGATTTCACCATAACGCTTACTCAAATCTCTAACTTCTATTGCCTTCTCCAATTTGCATTCCCTTCTCCAAGCTTGCTAGCGATCTTCCTGTCTTTTTAGAACAATTCTCATTATTCCAAGTCCAGTCAGGCAAATTTACATCTGAAATGGAATCTGCTCTTGGGCTATACGGTTTAATGTTGATCACTGCGGGATTCGGATGGAGCGTGAAGTTAGTTCGTTTCGATTGTTGTTTAAAATGTAACAATTTTATCACTTTCCTTTACTACCTCATACAAATCTTTCATTGTTGATAATGGACAGATTTCTGAACCTTCAGATTGGCGGATTTTAAGACAGGTACCGCAGGCAAGAATTTTACCAGCGTTTTTTATAAAGGAGCGCATTTGTTCAGTGACCTTGAATTTCTCGGTATCGAGAGATTCGCACTCCACACCTTTTGCCAGTAGGAATACCTTAACTTCATCGCCTTTTTTTAGAGCGAAATTTCCAAATCGAAAGGCATTCCAAACGGTTTCTGGGTCGTTCGAATAGATCATAATTCCTATCTTCATGTTTACACTTCCTCTTGAGCAGAAATTACGAAAAACCTCCTTCTCCAGTAAAGGAATAATAAATGAGAGAAATCCTTTATGTCTCTATGCCAAGCACAAAACTCCGGGAAAACACGTATGTTAGCCTCTCGCTCCTTTACTGTTTCAACAACACCAGTAGGACAAAGTTCAATTCTATCAATCATGTTTCTGCACCGTTTTTTAAGCAATTGTTTGTTATCATTTTAACTAGTTCTGCTTCCATAATTTTTCCTCCACCAGTTTGCGTTTACTTAATTCAATCTTTAAACCACATTTCGATCAAAGGTTGCCACGGTAATACTCGGTCGCTGGGCATCCTACGCACTGTTCAGATTTGTATCTGGCGCATGGCTTGCAGTCAACGCTGCATGGCGGAGCGGATAGACCTTTATGAGCTAGGTATCTTCTGATGGGCATGAAAGGCGAATAGCCAACATCCCTTATTGAATAAAATTCGGATCTACGGATTCCTTTCTCGCTTCTAAGTGAACATTTTTCCATCGATATACTTTCGAGAGTTTCCTGGTTCTCAGCCACCACTAAAGCAATCATGTTATATCCGCCTATCGTTGTGAAGATGTAGACCACGCGGGGGCAATCCTCGAAACGTTTAAGAAGCCTATGCATGGTTTCAGGTCCATCAGTTTCAATCAAAACAATAGCTGAACATAGGTTGAAATGCTTCAGGTTTAGCTGAGCGGACACCTTTATTGCTTCACTTTCAAGAAGCTTATCAAGCCTTTTTTTGGCACCCATGTTGGTATAACCGGTTATCTTTCGAAGCGCCTCGAAAGTTGTGCGACCATCAGATTGTAGCTGAGATATTATCTTCCTGTCAATATCGTCCATCGGCCTTCACGAGTTTATTTTCTAAACGGAACATATAAATATAGTTTGTGATTCAAACTATCAAAGAAATAATCACGGAGAAACAACGGTTGACACAGGAATCATGTAGTCAGGATGCCCAGCACATAGAATCCAGAAGCCAAATCTTGGATGAACAACAAAAGACACTCAGGGTAAGAATGAACAAAGTGAAACATAAGATTGCAGTGATCAGTGGTAAAGGAGGCGTAGGAAAAACGATGGTAACAGTGAACTTAGCCATAGCCTTTGCCAAACGTAGTAACCTGAGCCGAATAGGAATCCTTGACGCGGACATACATGGCCCATGCGTCCCTAAAATGTTGGGGTTAAAAGGGCAGACTCTTCAGATTGGTCCGCCAGGAGCATTTCCAGCGACGGGCCTGTTAGGGATCAAGGTTGTCTCCATGGATTTTCTCTTACCTAACCAGGAGGCACCGGTGATATGGCGAGGTCCTTTGAAGATGACAGCGATTAGACAATTCTTGTCTGATATCGTTTGGGGGGAACTTGAACTACTACTCATCGATCTGCCTCCAGGAACAGGCGATGAGCCTTTGAGCGTAATGCAACTCTTGCCAGAAATGGACGGTGTAGTCATTGTTACGATACCTTCAGAGGTTTCCCAAGACGTTGTTAAGAAAGCTGTAACATTCGCTAGGCAGCTAAACATTCCCGTAATAGGCATAATAGAAAATATGAGCGGCTTCGTATGCCCAAGCTGTGGAACAGAAACAAACATATTCAAAGTAGGTGGTGGAGAAAAAATCTCAAAAGATCTCGAAGTACCATTTCTTGGAAGAATCCCAATCGACCCAAAAATTTGCGAAGACTCAGACAAGGGTTTACCGTTCATATTCGAGCATTCAGATTCGTATGCCACGAAAGCCTTCATAAAAATAGTGGGAAAAATAGAAGAATTCCTAACTAAAAGGTCAAATCACATGAACAAACATGAAAGGAAGGAGGTGAAATAGGTTGATGGTTGCTGTTTCAGCTGCAGGTCCCAACTTGGATGCTCCAGTTGATCCACGTTTTGGCCGTTGCGCTTACTTCATGATCGTCGATACGGATACTATGCAGTACGAAGCTGTTCCGAACACAAGTTTGAACGCAGCCAGCGGAGCAGGAATCCAAGCATCACAGATAATCGCCAGTAAAGGCACAAAAGCAGTCCTCACAGGAAACATAGGGCCAAATGCGTACCATGCCCTCTCAGCCGCCGGAATCCAAATTATAACAGGCGTAACAGGAACAGTCAGAGAAGTAGCCACAAAATACATAAAAGGAGAGTTTAAGGAGACGAATTCGCCGACTGTCGAGGGGCATTTCGGAATGGGCAAGGGCCACGGCATGGGTCATGGAAGAAGGCGGAGTTAACGTGAACCTTCGATTAATAGTCAG
>CAZRIK010000023.1:0-22745 GCA_964600125.1 uncultured Candidatus Bathyarchaeia archaeon | reverse complement strand
AGTCTTCGGGCTTGGTAGTCTGTGCAGTTCGAGTTTGAACCGACCTCTCTGAAGTGCCCGTCCGCCATCCATATTTCCGTGTCATACTTCTTGGCTGCGACCGTTCCAATGTCGCCTGTGCACACGTTTACCACTCGGTAATGCAAACCTAGCTTCCTGTAGAGCTCTTCGCAGTTCTGTTGAAGCTCCTCGTGGAACCGCCAAGACTGCTCGGGCAAACAGAATATGAACTGTTCAATCTTGTTGAACTGGTGCATCCTGAAGAATCCCTTTGTGTATTTGCCGTGAGCTCCAATCTCGCGCCTAAAATTTGTGCTTATGCCGATGAATTTTGCTGGGAGCTCGTCGATGTTTAAGGTTTCGTTCATGAACATGGCAGCAATTGGATGTTCGCTCGTGGCAATAAGATAGTGGTCCTCATTCTCAATTTTGTACATGACCGTCTCGAAATCCGAGAGGTCCGTGACTCCCTCGTACGGTTCTCTCCGCAACATGAAAGGAGGCTCAACCAAAATATACCCTTGCTTCGTCATGTAATCAATCGCAAACCTTTGAACGGCAAGGTCAAGAAGCGCCAACTCGCCCTTCAGGTAGTAGAAGCCTGTCCCAGCAACCTTGTTTGCCCGCTCTTCGTCGACAAGTCCAAGGTTCAAAGCGAGTTCGAGGTGATTTTTTGGTTCAAAATCGATTTTCGGCGGAGACCCCCACTGCCTGACCTCCGCGTTTTCGTTTTCGTCCCGACCGTAAGGAACGGTTTCGTGAAGTAGATTCGGTACTTTTTTGAGTAAAGTTTGAGACCTTTGGCTAAGCTCCTCAACTTGGGTATTTAGCTCAGAAATTTCCGATTGTATGGAATCGGCTTCCTTAAGAAGGGAAGTCTCGTCTAAGCCTTCCTTTTTCAGTTTAGCTATACCCGCACTTAGTTCGTTACGTTTCCTTCTCAGTTCATTGATCTGCGTCTGCAGAAGCCTCCAATTTTTGTCAGCCTCGATGAACTCCTCCAAAAGCATCAGCTTTTCAGGGTCGCTTCGCCGCTTCAGATTATCCCTGACGAGATCGGGGTTGGTTCGTATGAGCTTAACGTCAATCATGCTGAGGACTCCAAATATTACTAAATTAAATCAATTGGCAAAAATATAAACATGCGGTAGCACAAGGCTTTGTTTCAGGTCACTAAACCTTTTAATACTTCATTTTTTTCAATAACATGAATCGTTAGTGGTGTTGCGGAGTGTCAAAACCAGGACGCGTCAAAGACAAGTGGCGCAGTAAGAAATGGTACAGCGTAGTCGCTCCGGGATATTTCGGAAGCGTCGAAATCGGGTCCATACCTACCGATGAGATTGAAAACATCATTGGAAGGACTGTTGAATCCACCCTTTACGACATAACTGAAGATTTCGCCCACCAGTACCTGAAAATGTATTTCCAGATAGTCGGCATAGACGGAAAACGGGCTTTAACGATTTTCAAAGGGCACGAATATTCGAGGGACTATCTGAGAAGCCTTGTTAGAAGAAGGACCACCAGGATTGACCGCATCGTTGCTGTCACCACGAAAGACGGTTACAGAATGAGAATTTCAGCATGCGCCTTCACTCTTACGAGAATAAGAACGTCTCAGGAAAAAGAGATACGCGCAATCATGCAGAGAATAATTGAAGCCAAGACAGCCTCATTTACGTTCGACCAGATTGTTCAAGAAATCGTCTTGGGGAAAATTGCCTCTGACGTTTACAATGAAGCAAAGAAAATATCGCCATTACGCCATGTGGGCATAAGGAAAACAAAACTTATTTCGAGACCGACAGCCGAGGTCGAAGCAACACCTGAGGCGGTCACTGAAGCAGTCGCCGAAGCAGCCAGCTAAGGTGCTAAAGATTCCTCTAAATTCATTTTTTACGTTTTCTATAAAAGATTACGCTATTTTCCAGAATCCTTGACTATTAAACCGATGTTGCAGAACAGAAAAATCGATTACAGGGTCCAAAGGTTCCAAAAAAAATACTTATCTGCTTTGTTTTTCAGGGTTCTGTTAACTCTTAGGGACTTTTAGGTTTTCAGACTTGACTGTTAACCAAAGGGGCTTTTTGAAGGCTACTTGAGGTTTTCCTCAATGATTTTCTTTTCATCCTCGGTTATTCCATAAATCTTATAGACCAAATCATCAATTTTTAAATCGGTTTTTTCTAACTCTTCATCTATCCTAATGTGTTCGTCTGTTTTTTTGAAATATATTTCATTTAATCGTTCATTCAGAGACATCATTTCATCGACTAATGGAACGATGGCTTCCTGAATCTGTGCAGACACCATTCTTATGGGTAACTTCTTTATTTGGGGTGGTCCAATTCTCATGAAGCCACCAGCAAGTGACAGCGATTTAAATGAATCTTTATAGAAAAACGTCATGAGTTTGCTGTTTAAGATAGCTAAGAGAACCTTTGGGTTCATTTTTCTTGGTAGCACTACAGTCGTAGATTTTCCAGCTAAATAGTTGCCCTCATCAAGATAAGCCTCAAGCCTCTTGTTCATCCCTCCAATAATAATTTTTGTGGCTTGAGCTTGTTCATACCGATTACTTGAAAAGGCATTAAGACTTTCCTTTGGCACTATCGGTTTTGCGTATGATGATTTTATGTAGGCTGTTTTGAACACACCCCATAAAGAAGAGTATCTGTCAGTGGTTCCAGTGTTGATAAATCTAAAATAACTCTTTTGATTAGATAATTCGCTTATAATTTCTTTCAGTTCGTAGGCTTCTGATACCGAAGCCGCACCTGAAACATCACCAATGTTCTCTAGCATCTCGGAATGTAGTAAAATCTTATCGCTAACATTTCCTGAATCGCCAAAGATATGCGCCCACGTATTTTGAACCGTATGCAGGTCTTTTTGGTCAATTTCTCTGCGATTTCTCACTCTGACCCCACCTATGTAAGACTCCATTGATTCAGCAATGAGCATGTTCCTTTTCGGCGCAACTTTTTGCATAATGACTACTATGGGGTAAACACTTGCTTGGAAAACAGGGATACTTGAATAATCTCGTACAGCAATAATTCTATAATTCTCCATGAGATTTCTAATTTCAGTTGCATAATCAGCAGACAACAACTTATTTGGAACAATCATACCCAAATAGCCGCCATCTTTCAGTAAACTTATTCCCTTTTCCAAAAAGATACAGAAAATATCCCAATTTCCCCTAGCAGTTAAGAAGGTATTACCATAAGCCCTTCTAAATTCAGGTTGTGTTCTCACCATTTCCTCTGAATCTAAGTAAGGTGGATTTCCCACTACAATATCAAAACCGCCTTCTTTCATTATAACCTCAAATTCATCATCCCACTTGAATGCTCTATCTTCAGCAACTTCTTTATCTTCGCTCAAAGAATTACCGAGTTTAATATTTTTTCTTAACAAAGGCAATCTTTGACCTTTTTCGGCAATTCTGAGCAGAATGTTAAGTCTCGTAATTTCAACTGCTTGTTTGTCTAAATCCACACCAAAAATATTGTTCAAAAGAATTTGAACTTCCATATTGAACATTATACCCGTCTTAAAATCCAAAAGTGCTTGTTTTCCCTTATCGCTCTTAACATAATTCTCGTAAAGAAAATCAAAAGCTTTAATCAAAAAACTACCCGAACCACACGCAGGATCTAGAACCCTGACCTTTCGGATGTCAACTTTCTTATTTTTTAGTAATTCTCCCACAGTACTCTCTACGATGTAGTCAACTATGTAAGTCGGTGTATAGTAAATTCCTTGTTGTTTACGATGAGTATGATTTTCTTTCAGTTTGGCTCTTTTCTCGGTCTTCCTTAAGATATGACCGAGATATTGCTCGTAAATATTACCTAGAATGTCAGCATCAATCGCAGAAAAATCGTAAGATCCAAGTGTGTCTTTAGTGTAGTATAATCCCTCCACAATTTCGTGGAGGCTATCATTGTCGATTTCTAACTCATCGCATTCGGAAGGTGCAAAGATTTCACTATTGTATGTTTTTTTAAAGGAACTGAAAACTTCTCTTAAACTTTTTATTAGTTGTCCTTTGCCTTTGTTTTCCCACTCTCTAAGGTTTGAGATTAGAATTTTTGCTTCCAATTCTCTATCTTCACAGCTTCTAATAAAAATCAGTCTATCCAAAATTCTTTGGATCGCTTCGTCCAAATCTTCTTGACTGAGTTGTTTGGTCTGGTTAAGTTTCGTTATACTTTTTGACAGTATTTCTCTAAACCGTGACAAGTCTGCCCATAGTTGTTTGTCAACACGCATCCTTTTGGTTTTCTTGGCTAATCTTTCAGCTTCTTCATCTAGTGTACCTAATTCAAAGCTTTCTCTGGAAAGAAGCCAGAGTTCATCAAATCTAGTCACAAAATCGGAGTAATGGATAGTCCGAAAGTGGTTTTGAAAAGGACGGTCTGTTTTCCATTCGGCGTTAAATATTCTCGTGGTTTCAAAATTTGTCAGAATCGCCCAAGTACAACATTTAAGCCATGAATAGTTAATTGCTTGTTCTACAAATTTAGGAGAGTCCAAGTCTTCTTTCAAGGATTTAGCTTCTAAGAAGAATTTGGGAATGCCATTAATTCTAAATCCATAATCTACTCTTTTCTTGGATATTTTTTCTTCTGCTGAGACTTCTCTTGAATCATCAGTTTTCCAACCGAGAGCCTCAAACAGTGGAAGAATAAAATCCTTCTTTGTCATTTCTTCATTATACTTGTTTACTCTTCCCTCTTTCACAATTTCCTGATATTTTTCGGTTAGAGCTTTGATTTTCTCAAAAGCTGAGTTCTTGTCCACATTCAATGCATTACATAGAGTATCTAAAATAAAACTTTCTATACCTTTGTTTAAGAGGTCAGTTTTGCAACTTTACTTTTGACGCTTTCTTAATCAACGATTTCCAATTTTCAGGTGTAGAATTGTCAGCGATTTTTGCTTGCTGTGCTGGAGTTTTTCCATTTAGTGCCATATGTGGTCTTATGAAGTTGTAGTAGATTTTCATTCCTTCCATCATTGTTTGTGCTGATGTCTCTTTGTCTAGTCCACGCATGACTTTGTTTCTTTGTCTTATTGTTCCATGTAATCTTTCAACCATGTTATTGTTTGATCTATTCCGAATGTTGGGTATTCTAACATGTTCTGTCCTCGGAGCTTTTAAAGTGAAAAATTCTTTCGTTATCGCATCTTGATAAGATCGTAGTCCATCGGTAACCACTGCCATAGGTCTCATTTGCGAAATGCTTGATGCTTGAGCTAAAACCTGTCTCGCATCGGCAATTTCTCTTTTTTCCGTTATCTGCGTGGCTAGCCAATATCTGCTTTGGTTGTCGATTACGTTCCATGCCCATCTTTGGTTTTCACGGTCATCCAAGTTTCTTACGTTCAAAACCATTTCGTCAGAGTGCCATATTCCGCTAACCTTTGGCACAAGCTGATCTGCATACTTCTTGAGCATTTGAACATACTTTCTGATCCACTTGTAAACTGCTACATGGCTAACTTCTACACCATAAAATTGTTTCAAGTGGTCAACAATGGCTCTCATGCTTATTCCCTTGAAATACAGGTCTAGGGCTACCGTCACAGTTTGAGGAGTAGCCTTCATTTTCTCAAATCCCTCATCGACAATAAACTTGTGTTGACAATCTTTGCAGAAAAAACGTTGAACCCTTCCTCTTTGCGTATTTCTGTATCCTCTCTTAATGATGTTCTCTGAGCCACAGAACTTGCAAACCAAAACTGACTCTTCTATCTCGCATAGACTTTCACCTTCTTTTTCAAAGGGAAATGTGGTTTGCTCATTTAACCTATATTGTTCTACCGCATGAATATGTTTACAAACTACATGATTAAAGGCAAAGTCTGGACACTCGCATTTCCACTCTAAGCCTTCCCTAACCACAATATAGTGTCCGCTTCCACTTTGAGACCAAACCCGATAAGTAAGATCACTAATCCTATCAACTTTACTCTGAGCCAAGAGTGAATATGCACGAATTTTTCGAGCGTTGGAAGTTCTCATGCCAATTACCTTTATACCGCTTTACCGCTATACTGCTATATGCCATGAGATGTATTTAAAGATTACGGTTATACCGCAAAGCATTTATACCGTAAACGGTAATTAAAATAATGGTGAACAATATGGCGAAACGTAAAACATCAATAATGATAGATGTAGAACTCTGGAAAGAGTGGACAAAATTTGTCATAGATAAAACTGGTTCGGCAAGAAAATTAAGTGAAGAGATAGAAAAAGCTCTGAAAGAATATATGGCTAAAATCTAGGAGTTTTCTTTCCTTCCAAACCATCTCTCATAGTCTGTTTAAGTATTGTGCTATTCGGAAGTTCTCTTGATGCAGTTTTAAAAATTTCTTTTTTGACACGTTCATAAAATTTAGTAAGCGAATTGCGATCTCTACCTATGTAAGTCACACTGTTTCCCATCTTTTCAATTAAGTTGGTCTCCTCACGAGCCTGTTTAAATATTGTCTCTGCAATTTTGACTTCTGTGAGAGAACTAAGGTAAAAATGTTTGTCAAAAGGAGTTACTTGCTCTTTTACCCATATATCCTTACTTCTTCTAAGTTTAGAATACAAGAATCGTATAAGTTCACGCCAGTCTTTTAAGTGTAAAGCAATAAGGTCATCTGTTTCACCATATTCAGCTGCTCCGATTGAGAAATATATTGGCGACGCAGTCATTGTTTGCTCCTTTTCGGCTCTTCTTATATGAGAAACAAAATCTGGAACTATGTTTTCAAAATCAGTTTTGGTCAAAAGAGCCTCTGTTAAATCATTAATGTCTTCCCGTCCGTATAAATCAGTTTCAATGTCATGATAGGTTTTTCGCCAATCTGAGCTATTATTGCTTGAAACAAAACCGTGAAACTTCATACCGTCAAAATTCCACTCGCCATGAAACACCACTATCGATGAAAATAGTTCGTCCATAATGTTTGTTTTTGTAAAACGCTCACGCAACTTTTCAAAAGTCTCATATGTATCAGTAATGTTTTGTTCTTCTTTCAGAGTGCCTCCCAATGTTTCGGATGGAGCTTTTAGCCATATTTGAAATTTTGAAAGAGAGAAATATTTCCATTCTTCAAAGTACTTAATTATTTCATTACTAAAATGTAATCGTGCCAAAGTCCTGCTACGTATAGATGGTTCCAAAATAGGTTTCAGGTTAATATATATGCCCATTTTTTAGCAGCCTCCTTCAATCGAAAGGTATTTATCCATACTCTCGCATTTTATATTTGCTTCGCTAGTATACAGAAGTAGAATATCTCGTTTCACGTATCCCACATTTACCGTGTAGGGCTCACGGGTTTGTGGGTTAATTAATACTCTATCTTTTCGCCTTTTAAAGTTTCTCTGTTCAGAGTGGTTAAGTCTTTTCATAATTAAAATCGGAAGATCTACCTTCCTATTTGCTTTGATAAGTCGTTTTATCGTTTCTTCGATTTGTTCTATTGCTTTGTGTACCGTAGTACCTTTCGACTCTATTACTGCGTGTTTACAATTCTTATAATGAACGTATCTATCAGAGATTTTGCCTTTGTCATTTGGATCAAGTCCAAGCTTTTTAATGTCGGCATCATTATCAAGATTATATTGCAAATCAGCCTTTTGACCGTTAATGATAGGTATAATAATTCGCATTGAAAATACACCTTAATCTCTGCAATATTGCAAATAATACTATTATTGCATTTAGTTTATAATCTTGACTATTTAAAAATCATGCGATGCGTAACGTAAAGCCCCTTTGGTTAACAGTCAAGTCTGAAAACCTAAAAGTCCCTAAGAGTTAACAGAACCTTTTTCAGTTAGACTTAATGGTTACGGTTTGTTTTTCTTGATTGGTCCGGACAGTGCATCAGATTGAGTGTTGTGCCTGAGATTAACGTCGTAAAGAAGGACTGGAGAAAAGTAGACCTCAAAATCGGGCTGTGCTATCCCAACGTTTACCGGGCTGGAATGAGCGGATTAACGATTAAGCTGCTTTATGCGTTGTTCAACATGCGTGACGACGTCCTCTGCGAACGTTTCTTCATTCCTACGTTGAAGGAGCCTTGGACAAGCCTTGAATCCAACCAGCCTTTGAAGAAGTTTGATGTTGCTGCCTTCACCCTCCAATACGAAGAGGACTACACTAACGTCGTTCAGATGCTGTTAAGATCAGGTATTCCGCCGAGAAGAGAAAACAGAAAAAACGGAGACCCAATTGTAGTCGCTGGCGGTCCATGCGCGACAGCTAATCCTGAGCCTATGTCTGACTTCGTTGACTTTTTCGTCATAGGAGAGATTGAGCCTATACTGAATGATTTAGTTGACCAATTAAAGACCCATAAAGGAGACCGAAGGCGCATAGAGGCGTTCGCTGACATAGAAGGCGTGTATGTTTCTCAAATTTCGAATCCGACAGAAAGAGTTTGGACCCGCAACCTCAATGAAGCATTTCATCCAGTGGCACAGCAAGTTCCAATCGTTGACGACCGCAGCCCATACATGACCATTTTTGGCAAAACGTTCACGGTGGAAGAGACTAGAGGTTGCAGCAGACGATGCCGATTCTGTCTCCTAAAGCACATCAGCCATCCAAGACGCGAAAGGGACTTCGCGAAGGTTGAGGAAATAATCGAGGAGGGAACAAAAATGACCCCGGTGGGCAAGGTTTCGCTTATTGGCGCCAGCGTATTCGATTACTCACGGCTTGAGGACGTCTGCGAATTCATCGTTTCCCACGGGTTCGAACTGTCAATTCCTTCAATAAGACCTGAAAGCGTCACCGAAAAATTAGCTAAGCTGCTTGCCAATGGAAAACAAAAAAGTGTCTCAATGGCGCCTGATGCGGCTTCGCCTAGGATGCTTGATGTTACGTGCAAACACATGGATATGGACGCCTTGGCTAATGCCGCTGAGGTTCTTCTCAGTCAGGGGGTTAACCGTCTAAAATTGTACTTTATGGTTGGGCTGCCTGGTGAAAACATGGAAGATGTCGAGGCAATAGCGGAGCTTTCCAAAAGAATCGCAGAAGCAGGATACGGGTCGAAATCTGTTCACCTCAGCGTGAATCCGTTGGTTCCTAAACCTCACACGCCGTTTCAGTGGGAGAAAATGGCGTCTGTGCCAAACATTAGGGAGAAGCTGAAGCTGCTGAGAAAACTGTTTAAAGGCGACAGAAGGTTTGTGACTGAAGGCATTGACCCTCGTCACGCCCAAATTCAGGCTTTCCTGAGTCGAAGTGGCAGAGAAATTGGCAGAACAGTTGAGCTTGCCGCTGTTTACGGTGGAGGATTAGGAGCTTGGCGACGGGCTGTGAAAGAAACTGGAATCATAATAGAAAGTTATCTACGAGAGAAGAGTTTTGATGAGCCTTTGCCTTGGGACAATATTAATGTCGGTCTGGACAAAAGAGACCTTGTTAAAGAGGCTGAGAGTTTCAGAGGTTTTGTATAGTCTCGGCGCATACACCGTTTAGGATATAAGAGGGAAAATTATAGAGATTCTTGGAAGTAAGGCTTAAAAGATGGACATTGAAAAAGAACGTTTCAAGAGGATGTTTCCTCATTTGGCGGAAGAGATGACTGACGAAAAGAACCGTTTATCGATAAAATCAGTTCGTTCGGATCCTGAAGGCGGAGAGAAAGCAGCCTCCAGCACGTTTGAAGGTTATGAGCCTGACGTTATCGATTTTCTGAGAAGGTGCGACAACGAAAAACAAGCCGTAGAAGTCATAAACTACTTGGAAAAGAAGGGCGAGATTTCGAGTAACCAAGCAGCGAAGCTGAAGAAGCAGCTTAAAGAAAAAGGCGTAAGAAGCTTCGGGGCAAAGAAGGGGGAAAACTATTACATAAGACCAGCAGAAACGAAAAATACTAAAAAAGAATAGAAATTTTCTGAACGGTAAACATCATAAATTCATTTATTTTCGACGATGTGGTCTATCTTTTTACGAACTTGCCGTAATACAACTAAAATTATATTGTTTTGTGCTATAGAAACATTGAAACATTTTTAAAAACTGAAAGTTGGATTCAACATTTAAACTAAAAGTGGCACATTGGATTCAAAAATACATAAATTTAAAAGACAATAAACTAACATATTTCCTCTAAAAATAGATCGTGGCTTCCCTAATTCGAGGTTGAGAAAAGATTGAGCAAAAGTCCGTTAACGCGACGTTCGCTGCTTAGGATAGAGGGGCTGTTAATAGTTCTTGTCTTATGCTTAGGAACCGCATGCAACAAAGCTGTAAACGCAGAATCCTATCTGGATGCCCAAGCATACAATGTTGGAGAAATAGGGGAAAATGGCTCATACACGGCGAATTACACTTACGTAGTTGAGGATTGGAGGAGAGAAGTGAAAATTGATGCTTGGGGAGGAATCTCGGTCACCGACCAATGCGTAGTAACTAACAATTCAAATGAAAGTATACGCATTGCCAGTTTCTATTTACCCTTAAACGCCTCAGCAATAGCTGCTCAAGACATTTTTGGGACATACGGACAGACGAGTTTAGCCATCACGAAGTCTGAAACGTACGTGGCTCTCAGGATATATCTTAGAGACTCTCTGAGTTCACAACAGAAAACGAATCTTCTTGTCGCATACAACCTTCCGTCCAACGTTTACATTTCGCAAAATGGGTGGCAAGACTGCACATTAAACATCAGCCTAAGCAAGCCTGCTGACTGGTTCGTAAAGCAGTTCACGCTTGTGATTTCTCTGCCTGAAGGAGCAGAATACCAAGCAGCCTCGAAAACACCATCACTGGTCCAGAAATCGGGTTTTTCGGTAAGCGTCGAATACGAGGAAGCCAATTTCGCGCAGATAAATGAACCGACCATTACTCTGCAGTATCAGTACTTCATTCTTTGGGCAATTTTTAGGCCAGCTCTTTGGACTGGAATCGCAGTTGCCTTGTTTGGTGCATTTTTCTTTGCTCGGAGAATGTTTAAACCGTCAGCTGCAGTTGCTGCCACGGTTCCTTTTTCTTCCAGTCTCCTCAGAGACTTCGTTAATCGGTACGAGGAACGGAGAAGGTTAAGGTCAGAAATAGAATCAATGGAGGACCAAATCGGAAAGGGGAAACTTTCCAGACGCAAATTCCGAATGAGGAAAAGCTCTGTAGACGACCACATCTTAAGACTTGAAAAAGACCTGTCGCAGATAAGTAACAAAATAGCAGCTGCCAGTGAACAACACAGGGAACGGATGAAACATCTCAAAAAAGCAGAAGATGAGGTAGAAACCCTAACAAATGACATAGAAAGGGCGGAAGCAAGATTCCTCCGCAAAGAAATCACTGCTGAAGCCCGCCGGAAAATGTTGGACGAGTACAATCGAATGAAGGAACGTGCCGAAAACACGATAGAGGAAACGCTTCTGAGGCTTAAAGAAGAGATTCACTGAAGACTTTTCGTGTTCTGAGTGAGACCCGATTCTGAAATATACTGTTTTTTAAAATGCAGTGAGGAAATTCTGTTAAATCAAAAACAGATCCTTGGCTGATGCGTTTATGTCCATTACCTTTCAAATGGTACGGTTTTACTATGTTACTGTCGCTAAAGACGCGTCGGTGACGGTTACATCAGACTTAATATCAAATAAATATATAGGATAAATAATGGTGGTTTACAGCGCCATGCTAAGGGGAACCCGTGAGACAACGCAAACGAAGCAAGATAACACGTGGCAGAGACTCTGCGAGTATTTGGGGCTCTCTGAGTATGAGGCGAAAGTGTATGTTACCCTCATTGAAACAGGCTATGCGAACGCAAGAACCTTAAGTGCTAAAAGCGGGGTTCCAAGGACAAAAGTCTACAGCGTCTTAAAGAAACTTATTGACATCAATCTTGTGGTTGAGATTCCTGAAGAACCCAGAAGGTTTTCGCCAGTTTCGCCTGAAACGGCTTTGAAAACGTATTTAAAATCCTACCAGAACATGGCCGAAAACCTTGTGTCCATAGTCTCGTCGCTAGATGACACTTTTAAGAAAACAAAAAAGGAAGAAAAACTCCAAAAAGGAGAATTATGGGTCATCATCGGGAGACAACAAATCCTCAAGAAAATTCACGAGATGCTTTCTAAAGCAAAACAGTCAGTTGACTTGGTGACCAACGAGAACGGGTTAGTCCTTCTTTACAAGGAGTACAACAAGCTTTTTGATGATCTGGGAGAACGGTCAGTAAAAGTTTGGATTTCTGCTCCGGATGGCTCAAACAATCAGCACATGCTGAGTGAACTGAGATACACATGCAATGTTAAACAGACGGATTTTGAGTTACCGATGATCTTTCTATGCATCGACGAGCAGCAGTTCCTATTGACCAATCTTCAACCCAACAGTTTCATTTCAAGTTTAGATAATGACAGGGCAATCTTTTCCAATGATTCGGTTTTGCTCAAGCTCGTTCAGTCACTTGCCACAAAAGAAAATTGAGAGCCAAATACGATTTTGAAAAGACCGTTTACCGCTAAATAATAACGTTGTCACGCAGTTTCGTTGATTGAAGGTTACATTAAATTTAGATACAAATATTGGACATCATTTTCTCATGACAGGGGGGAAAAAGCATTCGCAGGCACCAAAGAGGAAACTGAAGAACGTGAATCCTCTTAGCTACATCGATCTATTAATGTTAACTCTCACCCAACACGAGAAAACCTTGAGCCAAATAATTGAGAAGCTGGAGGAAATCTCTCAAAAACTGGACGAAATCAGTGACAAGATTTCAGACAAAATCAAAGACTTAGATAATTGATGATTACTCGTTTCAGACTGCGGACATAAAAGTCGCAAATACACCTTTTAAAAAAATGTCGTAAGAATTTTTTTTATCATGTTTCAGCTTTTGGGACTTTCCTATCTTTTTGTCCCAAAAAGCTTTTATTCAACAGAGAGCCATGTCATAGGAATTTCAGAAGGTGAATAATAGTTGGTCAAAATCAAAATTAACCTAGACAAGTGTACTGGCTGCGGAACATGCGTCGACGTGTGCCCAGTTAGCGTATATGAACTCAAAGACGGCAAATCATCCGCCGTCAATGTCGACGAATGTCTTACCTGTAGAGCTTGTGAAACTCAATGTCCCGAAAACGCCATTGAGGTTATTGAATAAAAAAGGACAAGCAACACAGCTCAATTAAATTAAAGAGTCCAGAAACCAGACTGAATCCTTTTCACGGCTTTAAGACTTTTTTCTGCATGTTTCTGTACATCTAAGTCCAAAGGAGGAGCCCTCCCATGCAACATAATTCTTTGCCCAGCCATCTGACTGATGACAACTGGAACAACCTTTCTGAGAACGCTGAGACAGTAGCCGCCTTCTAACACAGCTACCACCCTGCCTTTGCACAGGTTTTTTGCAGAGTCAAGGACTGCCTGAAAGATCATTGGGTAAATTTGTGAAGATAGTGACAACTCGCCTACAACATCTCTGTAGTGACCATCAAATCCAGCGGACACTAAAACAAACTGGGGCTTAAACTGCCTCATAATCAGCAACACAACGGTTCTTACGGCCTTCCAGTAAACCGCGTCTCCTGTGCCGAACGGGAAGGGAATATTGACTGTGTAGCCGAGTCCTTGCCCTTCGCCAGTTTCGTCCATGAATCCTGCTTCGGGGAATTCGGTTGGGTCTTCGTGGAGGCTTATGTAAAGCACTTTTTGGGTGCCGTAGAAGATTTCTTGGGTTCCGTTTCCATGATGCGAATCGATGTCCAGAATCAGGACTCGATTGAGACTGAAGTTTCTGACTAAGTATTTTGCTGCCATCGCGACATTATTGAAGATGCAGAATCCCATGCCGTAATCGGTGCCAGCGTGATGCCCAGGTGGCCTTGCGAGAACAAACGCGTTGCTGAATTCGCCTACCATAACCTTATGTGCAGCCTCTATTGTTCCGCCAGCTGCAAGTCGGGCAACCTCGTAGCTCTGCCTTGAAACCTTTGTTTCGGTTTCCTCGTCGATTATGCCGCCGCCTGATTCGGAAAGCTGTTTGACGTGTCTTACGTATTTTGAGCCGTGAACCATTTTCAGGTCTTCGAGGCTAGCTGGTTTAGGGCTGATGAACGTGCAGTTTCCGTGTTCCAGCAGCTGACTTTGTCTTATTCCCTCAATTATAGCCTGCAGCCTCCTTGGAGACTCGGGGTGACCGTGGCTTGTCTGGTGGTTCAGAAATTTGGGTGAATACACTATCGCCGTTTTTTTCAACACGTTTTCCTCAAAGTCAGCTGTTGCCAAAATTCAGCCAGCAGGACGTTGATGGTCAAATGTGAAATGGAAGATATTTATTTACCGCTTCCGAATTAGTTAGTCTTGAGGCGATGTGGTTGCCCATCCTTCCGATAGATACGGGTCGATACGGGACGTCGGAGATGCTTCGGATTTTCGAGGAGGAAAGTTTCGTCCAAAAAATGCTTGACGTTGAGGCAGCGCTGGCTTGGGCTCATGGTCAGGTCGGGAACATTCCCCATGATGATGCGGAAAAAATCGTTAATTTAGCTTCGACAAAGTACGTTAAGCTCAGCCGAGCGAAGGAGATTGAGAAGGAAATTAAGCATGATGTCATGTCGCTTGTCAGAGCCTTCGCAGAAGTTTGCGGTTCAAGCGGCGCCTACGTTCATCTGGGGGCGACGAGTTACGACATTGTGGACACTGCTAGGGCGCTCCAGCTTCAAGAGGCATTACAAATAATTAAACAAAAGATGGACGAGCTTGAGCTTGTCCTTATCAAAGCGTCTGACCGTTACAAAGGCACGATTATGATGGGTAGAACCCACGGGCAGCACGCTTTACCCATCACGTTCGGGTTGAAGCTGTCTGTTTGGATGAGGGAGGTTTCCAGACACATTGAAAGGCTGAACGAATGCGAGAAACGTTTGGTAGTCGGCAAGATGAGCGGCGCTGTAGGAACCCAGGCAGGTTTAGGTCCAAAAGCGACGGAAATTCAGGACCTCGCAATGAAGAGGCTCAACATCAGAGCCGCAGAGGTTTCTACCCAAATAATTCAGAGAGACAGGCACGCTGAACTGGTCTGTTTACTTGCTTTGTTGGCTTCCAGCATGGACAAGTTCGCGGCTGAGATAAGGGAACTGCAGAGAACCGAAATTGGGGAGGTTTTTGAGCCCTTCGAAAAGAAGAGGCAGGTTGGCAGTTCAACGATGCCTCATAAACGTAACCCTGAGCTTTGTGAAAGAATCTGCGGATTAGCGAAGGTCGTGCGGGGTTTGGTGGTTCCAGCCTTAGAAAGCGTTCCGACGTGGCAGGAAAGGGATTTGACGCAGTCGTCGTCTGAAAGGTTTGTGTTCCCAGAGTCGTGTATTCTAACAGATTATATGCTGTTTTTGATGGTTAATATTCTTTCTAACCTAGAGGTCGACGAGGAAAGGATGAAGAGGAACCTTGGATTAACGGGTGGGCGTGTAATGTCGGAGGCTGTCATGATAGCCTTGGCGGGGAAGGGGATGAACAGGCAGGAGGCTCATGAACTCGTCCGCCAGTTGGCAATAAAGAGTGAAGGCGAGAAAACGCCTTTTAAGGATATCCTTTTGAAGGACAAGGTCGTAAGCCGCTTTCTTAACAAAAAAGAGATTGACGCAGCTCTTGACCCCGAAAACTATCTGGGAACTGCAGTCAGACAAGTTGAACTGGCTGTTGAAAAAACAGTGAAGGAAAGGCAAACCAGAGGACTGTAATGCCAAAATATTATTCTTTAAAAGGCTAAAATAAAAAAATGTTGAGGGTTGTTCTCAGCATCATCCTGTGCTTCGTTTATGGCGACTGTTTTACTCGGTTTCTCTTCTTCTCACTACGCCAACGCTGAAGCTGAAGCCGCAGACCTCGCAACCGAGCGTGTAGCTGCCCGTTGGCTTCAGTTTTCGTGAGCGGCATTTGGGGCAGGTTAGCTGTGAGGCTAGGCTTGGGGTTGCTTCTTCTGGCGCGTAGAAGAGGTTGGGTGATTTGAAGGCTTTCGCTGCAATGTAGAGGATGATTGCCACTGCGAAGACTGCGAAGATTATGATGGAGTAGACGACTACTTCAGGGGACACGTCATTCATCTCCACATAGCCTTGGTTGGTTCCTGTTTAGAACCCGAAGAACCCTTTCTTTTTGGGTTCGGGTTTTTTGACGACTTCAGCTTCTAGCGCTGGACCTCTGGGTTGCATCATAGCTGCTGATGCGATAGCGGCTTCCAAGAACGGGCTTTGCACTCCGCCTAGGACTATTGTGGCTCGCATTGTGCCTTCTAGCTTGCTGTTTACTCTTGCTCCCCATGAGACTCTTGCAGTCGGCGATATTCGGTTTATGAGGATTTCGCCTGCTCTGGTGACGTCTTCCAGCGTCATGTCGTCTCCGCCTTCCAAGTGGACTAGTCCGCCTTCGCTTTTCTTTAGGTCGCCGATGTCGAGTAGCTGGTTGCTTAACGCCTTCTCAACAGCGTCTTCCACCATCGTGTCTCCTTGTCCTTCGCCGATTCCGATTGCGCAGATTTTTGCTCCTGTCATGATTGTTTTCAGGTCAGCAAAATCCAAGTTCACGAGGCTTGGAATCGAGATGGTTTCGGAGATGTTTTTGATGAAGCTGGCTATTAGCTCGTTTGCTACCGCGAACGCTTCTGACAATGGTAATGCTCCAGCCATTTTTCTCAGTCTCGAGTTGTCTATCACGACCACTGCGTCGCATTGTTCCACTAGTCTGCCTAGTCCTTCCTTTGCCTTCTCCATCCGCGTTCTTTCAACCTGGAACGGAATGGTGACTACGCCTAAGGTTAGGATTCCAAGTTCTTTCGATATTCGGGCGATGACTGGCGATGCGCCTGTTCCTGTTCCTCCGCCTAGTCCTGCTGTTATGAAGACTAAGCCTGAGCCTGCGACGATTTTCTCGATTTCGCCTGCGTCTTCTTCTGCGGCTTTGTTGCCTTGTTCTGTGAATCCGCCTGTTCCGAGTCCTCCGCACGTTTTGTATCCTATGAGGATTCTTTGGTCAGCTCTGGTTATTCCTAGGTGTTTGGCGTCAGTGTTTAACGCGTAGATTCGTGTTCCTGCGACCCCTTTTTCCTTCATCCATGAGACGATGTTGCATCCTGCTCCTCCAACGCCTATTACGCATATTTGGGGGATGGATTCTCTGGCTATTTCTTCGATTGTTTTTTCGGATGTTTTACTTACAACCTGTGTTACGGTTCTTGACATATTTTTTTTCTCCTTTCTTTTCTGTAAATTCGACAATCTTGATTTTAGTTAACCCGCGGTGAATATAAGGTTTTCCAAAAAGGTAATATGGGCATATGTTATGGCTGCTTTGCCGTATGGCGAGAGTACATAAATATGGTTATCGCTATTGGTGTTAACTTTAATGTAGCTTAAAAGTTATATTATGGGCAAAAAAGAGTTTAAGACGCAGTCCTCCAAAAAAGGGGCATCGATAATCTTAAATTTTTTCGCCCCAATTACGGTCATTACGGCGTTCGGACGCCTTGGTTGCGCTGTATGGATGGTTGGCTGTCTCATGGTTAACAGGTTTGAGTGCGTGTTGGCGGCTTTGCGTCACAAGGAACCGCCTGTTGTGCCGCAGGTTGTTGAGTTCACGAACGAGATGGCGAGGGCGAAATTTGCGCCTCTTATAAAGAAGGGGAGCTCAAAAGTTAAGAAAGGTTCTGAGGCAGCTAAGTCTTTGGCGCCTGAAAGGGTGGTTGCACAGTTCCGTGAAGTTTTGGAGGAGGCTGAGTTTTTGGACGCCTTCACCGTGGGCGTTGGCAGCGGGGGGTTCAGGGTCAAGAGCAGGGTGAAGGCTGATTCTGGAAGGTTTTTGGACGAGTGGGAGACGGGTGCGGTTTGGCGGACGGGCTCGTCTAAGACTACTTGGGTCAGGGAGTACGTGAAGTATCCTGTTGAGCACGAGGACGACTTGGATAAACTGGTTCTTCCAGACCCTGATGACCCTGAGAGGTATGAGGGTTTCGAGGAGTCAATGAAGTACGTGGTGGAAAGGGGCTTCTTTCCTGTCTGCAGCATAAACGGGTTCTTTTCGGGCGTCTGGTATTTCCTGCGCGGACCGCTTTACGTTGTCCTCAGGGACCTTTACTCCAACAGGCGACTTATCGAGAAGCTGTTGTCGAAGGTTGGCGAGTTCAATTTGCGTGCTGAGAAGAACCTTCTGGAGCGGGGTGCGATGATGATTAATTGGGTTGACGATTTGGGCTACAACAAGGGGACTTTCATGAACCCGAAGCTTTACGAGGAGCTCATTTTTCCTTGGCACAAGAAAGCCATCGAGTTGGCGCACAGGTACGGGGCTTACGTGAACATGCACAGCCACGGGAACATCAATGCTATCGTTCCTTTGCTTGTTGACGCTGGGCTTGACGTTTTGAACCCTGTTGGTCCGTCTGACAACATGGACCTTACGGTTTTGAAGGAGCGGTTCGGCGACCGTCTTTGCCTTCAGGGCGGCTTGAGCAAGCACATCGGCTTCATGGGTGTTGAGGAGCTTAGGCGGCACATTGTTGACAGGCTCAGGATTGGCTGTCCGGGAGGAGGCTTCATCCTAGGCTCCGAGGGGAGCTTGCCTTACGAGATGAGCGGGGAAAATTTTTTGGCTTTCGTTAAGATGAGCCGAAAGTACCGCAAAAATGTGCCTTCATAGGTTCATGCAGCCACGGTTTCATGCGTCGCTGTCTGGTCTGATTTGTTCAACAATAGATTTTGGTGTTTGACCAACAAACGCTTAAGCTGAATAGACCTGTCTGATTTGCGGCGCAAGTTTTCTGTTGTTTTGGGGTGCAAACTAAAGATTGCGAAAAATAAACTGTTTCAAAGCACGTTTGTTGCATTATTCCAGAATGCTTGGCTATCTTTTTGTTTTGGTTTTTGGACGGATAGAATTTTAATTGGGTGGTTTTTCAGGAGATGAGTTGGAATTGTTGCCTTATAGATTTTGCCTTGTCTCTTCGAGTCTTCTGTCGACGTCGTCCAGTCTAAGCTGTCTGAGCTCCGAGGATGATGGAACGCCGATTTCTACGCCCGGAAGAAGCATGAACACCCTTACCCGCGAGGCTTCAGGCCAAATTTTGTTCTCGTGGCTAAGGGAACAAACAATCTCGCATCGTCTGCAGCCACAGCATTTCAGGTAGTCTCTCGCTATCCACACCCGTTCATCTTCAGACAAGACCCTTCACCTACCCATTTTGCCTTTTTAATGAACCAAACTGGAATTTTGGTAATATTATTTGATTGTTGGCTGTTTATGTTTTTGCATGGTCGCAATTCTTCAGAGATTAGGGATTTTCATTACGGCAGAACGAACGGTTTTATTTAACATCCGTCTTCCTAATGGAGATGATTGGCATGTTGGATTTACTTGAGTCTTGTCTGGCTAAGGCGCATGCGGATCATGCTGAGGTGAGGAGCCACAGGAGAGAAGCTTTCTCGGTCTCCGTGAAGGACGGCAAAGTCGAGAGCGTCAGCAACGGAGTAAACCATGGCGTGTGCGCCAGAATTTTGTTTGAGGGAAGCTGGGGATTTTCTTCGACAACGGTTCTTAATCGTCAGAACCTTTTCAGACTTCTAAAAGATGCTACAGCATTAGCTCGGTCTTCGAAACCTAGAAAGAACCGTTTGGCAACAATCGCTGAAGCCCATCCTCATGTTGATAGTTACGAGTCTCCGATGAAACGTGACCCGAAAGACGAGAGCCTCGATTTCTTGGTTGAACAGGCTTTGGAAGCTGACAGTGAAGCCCGCGGGTTTTCGAGCTCAGTGATTTCGGACACAATCCACCTTGCGGTAGTGGATGACGAACTTGGTTTTGTCAGCTCTGAAGGCGCCAAAATATCCCAGCGGATCATCAGATGCTTCGGAGGAGCCTTCGTCGTCGCGAGGGCAGAAGGCAAAATAACCTCAATATACGAAAGCATCGGAAGCCAAGCAGGCTTAGAAGTTTTCAGCGAAACCCCAATTCTTAACGCTGCCCATGAAAGCGCAGAAAGGGCTGTCCGCTTGGCTTCAAAAAAGGTCGTTCCAGGAGGATACTACGACGTTGTGTTGGAAGACCGCATCGTCGGAATTTTAGCTCACGAAGCCATCGGGCACACGGCTGAAGCTGACCTCGTCCACTCAGGCAGCTTTCTAGCGGGAAAAATCAGCCAAAAAATCGCAGCGGAAAACGTAACGTTGGTTGATGACGGAAATTTTCCAGCAGGTTTCGGGACAATGAAATACGACGATGAGGGAACGCCTACCGAAAAAACCACAATCATCGAGGAGGGCGTCGTTAAAGGGTTCATGCATTCCCGAGAAACCGCTCTCCAGTTCGGGGTTTCACCTACAGGGAACGCTCGGGCTTGGAGTTTCGAGTACGACCCCATTATCAGGATGAGAAACACCTACATTGAGCCCAGAGACATGACCTTCGAAGAGCTCTTGGAAGATGTTAAAGACGGATATTTCCTTGTGGGAGCGGGAGATGGGCAGGCAGACTCCAACGGCGAGTTCATGTTTGGGACGCAGGAAGCTGTCAGGATTGAGGATGGGGAACTTAAAGAGTCGTATCGAGGCGCGACCATCAGCGGGAACGCCTTCGAGGTTCTCAAAAACGTTAGCGGCGTGGGCAAAAATATTAAACTGATTGTTGGGATGTGCGGAAAGGAACAGACCAACTATGTCGGAACAGGGGGACCTCACTTGAGAACCAAGGTTCTTGTAGGAGGGCAGTAAAAATGGAACTGGTTGATGCTGCTGAATATGCTGTCAAAATCTCCGAAAAACGGGGAGCCGACGAAGCGGAAGCCTTCACGAGAAACCAGCGTGTCGTCGAGGTTGTTCTCGAAAGAGGCGAAATTCAGAGCGAACGCTCAAAAACCCAGCAGGGAATCGGCGTGAGACTAATTAAGGACAAGAAGCTCGGTTTCACATACTCGTCTGTCCTAAGCAGAGATGCCATAGAAAAAATATGCTTAAACGCAGTGAAGCTGGCTAAAACGTCTCCCAGCAACCCAGACTGGGTCTCTCTTCCGCTGCCCAAAAGTGCACCAGCAGCTCCTGAAGGGATTTATGACGAAAAAGTAGCGGGTTTAAACTCCGAAGACGTTTTGGACCTCGTTGTTCAAGGCTACGACGCGATGAAGTCAACTGATTCTCGGGCTTCGATTGACGACGGAAAATTCTCTTCATACACCGTAAAGGTTGCCATCTCAAATTCGCATGGAATAAGCCTCGAGGGACAAGGAACCGCCCTATCGTTCTATCTCGTTTGCGTCGCAAAAGAGAACGGGGAAACCTCAAGTTTCGCCTTCGAATACGACATTTCAAGAACCCTGAAAGGCTTCGACCCCGTGAACGTTGGCAAACAGGCAGCCCAGAAAACTGTTGCCTCTTTGCACGCAAAGACTGTTGAGTCGTTCGAAGGCGACATCCTGCTTAGCCCTGACGTGGCAGCTGAAATCGTTTTTGTGCCAATAGCAGGCAGCGTAGACGCCGATAACGTGCAGAGAGGAAGAAGCATTTGGGCAGACAAGATCGGGGAAGAGGTTTCTGACCAAAAGTTGACCGTCCAAGATGAAGGGTTGCTTCCTTACGGCATCGGTTCGTCGCCTTTCGACGCTGAGGGAACTCCTTGCCAGACAACTCGGATGATAAAAAAGGGTGTTCTGAAAGGTTACCTTTACGATTCGTACACTGCTAACAAGGCGAACGTTGAATCGACGGGAAACGCGTCCAGGATGGGCTATTTCAGTCTGCCAGCGGTCTCGATTTCGAACATGGTCGTTGAAACGGGTTCAGGAAAAATCGACGACTTGGTTTCGGAGGTTGACAAGGGAATCTACGTCAGCAGGTTCAGCGGAAACGTGAACCCGCAGAGCGGGGACTTTTCGGGGCTCGTAAAGCAGGCAAGCTACGTCGAAAAAGGAGAGATCAAGTTTCCCTTGAAAGAGACCATGATTGCGGGGAACACTTTTGAGGTTTTACGGAACATCGTTCGGATTGGGAGCGAAACCAGACCAACCTTGATGGGCGTCTACACTCCGCCCTTGATTACGAAGAACATAAAAATAGTGTCAAAATAGGCTTACCATGCGTGTTTTTATCTTTCAAGCGATAATACATTAAGGCAAGTCAAAGGTTGGGTCATCCACATGGAACTTAAAGCCAAGATGCTGGGGTTAGAAGCTGGCGGAAAATTCATCGTCGTCCTCAACCGTGAAGACGCTGAAGACATAAGCGTATCAAGCCTAGACAGGGTCAGGATTAAAGGTCGCAGCGCAGAAGTAATCGCGATCGTGAACATCACGACCAAGCTTATCGAAGAAGGAACAGTCGGAATCTACGAAGAAGTCAAAAGCAGCCTGAACCTGAAAGAAGGCGCTGTCGTCGACGTTGAGATTGCCCCCCTGCCCACGTCGGTTTACTTCATACGGAACAAGCTGAACAGAAGAAAACTCACGTACGAAGAAATCCGCGAAATAATCCAAGACGTCGTGAAGGGCAATCTCAGCGAAATCGAAATCGCGTCCTTCGTCACAGCCCTCCACGTTTTCGGCTTGGACTTGGACGAGGCAACGAGCCTTTCAACAGCGATGGTCGAGACTGGAAACGTTCTGAAAATCAACAAGCCCGTGATCGTCGACAAACACTCGATCGGCGGAGTCCCCGGAGACAAGACAACATTGCTTGTCGTGCCAATAGTGGCTGCGGCTGGCTTAACCATACC
>CAZRIK010000022.1:20706-22852 GCA_964600125.1 uncultured Candidatus Bathyarchaeia archaeon | reverse complement strand
CCTTCGCAGATGTCCCAGTCCACAGCCACGTTGGTTCCTCTGACGCCCAGCTTCTTAGGAGGCTCCGTTGGTCCCCAGATTGCTACGCCTTCTTGTTCTCCGGTCTTTTTGCGGTTTTTCTGAAAATCGGAATCTATTGGCAAACGGTTCACCTAACAACATAATAGAAAACAGAGAAAATATTAACGTTTCTTTATCAGACTAAGGCATCCTTTCCAATTTTACGCGAAGTTGAGATTGCCTTGAATCTCTGAGAATGGTTAATTCGGTTTCTTCCCCGGGCTGTTTTTCTTTCAGTATGTTCTGAAGGTCCTCGATGCTGCCGATTTTTTGGCCGTCCATCCCCAGTATGATGTCGCTTTTTTTCATTCCAGCCTTGCTCGAAGGGCTGTCGGATTCGACGCCTACCACAAGCACCCCGCTTTCGACTGGCAACCTGTACTGCGCCGCAACGTCTCTGGTTATCGTGAACCCCGTTATACCGAGCCACGGTTTCCTGACAACGCCGTGAAGCAGAAGCTCGTCCGTGAAAGCCTTAGCTGCGTTGATCGGAACAGCGAAGCCTATGCCTTGGGCAAACGGGATGATAGCCGTGTTGATCGCGACCACTTTTCCCTCAACGTCAATAAGCGGTCCCCCACTGTTCCCCGGGTTAATCGCCGCGTCCGTTTGAACCAAGCCTTCGAAGGCGCCCTGCTCAGAATGAATCGTACGGTTCAAGGCACTAATCACGCCTGAAGTGACGGTTGGTCCGCCGACGAGACCGAACGGGTTTCCGATAGCATACACTTTCTGTCCAACGCGTAGTTTGTCCGAGTCTCCGAGCGTTGCGGGGGTCAGGTTTTCGCCTTCGATTTTTATGACTGCGACATCGGCTCTTCTGCTCGTTCCTGCGAGTTGTCCTTGAAAGACGCGATTGTCGCTTAATGTTACGGTGATTTCGCGGGCTTCGGCGATGACGTGGTTGTTTGTTAGAACGTAGCCTTCGTTGTCGATGATGAAGCCTGAGCCCATGCCCTGGACTGGGACAACGCGGTAGAAAACGTCGCGGAATATTCGTACCGTGTTCACGTTGACGACGCTTCGGCTTGCCTTCTCAATTAGGTCAACAACGTCTTTTTCGCTCAACAGACAACGCCACCGTAGAGTAGGTAAATGGTTGGTAGTCAAGTTTTAAGCGCACATTTTAAGGATTACGCAAACAACGTTAAATAATATTGAAACCCGTTTTAATCCAGCAGACCGATAATCATCCGAGTTTGTTTTGCTCAAAAATACGCGTAGATGCACGTTCGAAGGTTTTTCAGTCTGCAACCGCATGCGTTAGGTTCAAGTATTACTTGGCTGTATCTAGTGCTGGTGCTTTCTGATGGCGACGAAAGTTGCTCTTGTGAAGACCGAAGGAAAGGTGGCAGAAGCCTACCAGCGAGCTTTGAAGCTAATTGGTGAGAAAGACTTTTTGGATGCCCCAAACGTGACAATAAAGGTTGGGTTATACGACAAGCGGAACACTAACTACCCCACGGTTCAAGTCGTTAAGGCGGTAGTGGACTCGTTCGCTAAGTCGAAAAGGGTTCTCATCGTCGAGTCCGACAACCACAACGGAAAAGCCCTAGAACGGCTTCAGGAGTGGAAAGAGGTTTTTTCGGACCGTGTGTTGCCCTTCAGCCTTTCAGACGACCCGAACACTCGGGAAGTAACGGTTTGCGGAGAAAAAGTCCGCTTTTCGAGCACGCTTTTTAAGCCAAATTTCTTCGTCAGCCTCCACGTTTTACGTAAAGGGAAGGCAGGCTGCATCTTCAAGAACCTTCTCGGCTTAATTCCTGACACAAGGAAAGAGCGTTTCCACGACAATCTAGGCGCCGCCCTCATAGAAATGGCTGAAGCCGTAGGATGGATAGACCTCGCCGTGATCGACGGCACATACATTTACGGAAGCGAATGGAAGGAAGGCTTGCCATTAAAGAGGGAACGGCGGGACCTTCTCATCGTGGGCAGGGACCCCGTGGCAGTCGAAACGGTTGGAAGCACGCTTGCAGAGGAAGACCCGCTGGCTATTCCTGCCTTAGCCATAGCTCAAAAAAGGAAACTCGGAGAAACCGACATTAAACGGATCGAAATACTCGGAGAAAACATTAACAACCTT
>CAZRIK010000022.1:10947-20606 GCA_964600125.1 uncultured Candidatus Bathyarchaeia archaeon | reverse complement strand
CCCGGAACAGGCGAATGGCTCTTCTGCGCAAGACTCAAAAGCAAACAAAAGATAAAGAGAAACGGGTGCCTGTGCCCCGCTTGCCAAGTTCACATAGACTATGACCTTGAAGGCGACTACTACTGCGACAAAGGCGCAGCCACATAGATTATGGAAGTAAAGACGCCTTATTCTACAATGACCTTCTGCTCTCTTCCTTCCCAGACACCGTGCAAGTTGCAGTATCCGCGAGTCTTCAACGTTGCCGTTTCGTTCAGAGTTACGTTGATTGCGGTAACATAGCCATCGCACAGTTCAGGCGCGAACTCAATTCTTGAAATCAAACGTTCGCCAGCGTACAGCTCAACCCAATTTATCCAGTGCCCCAAGGTGTTCGGGTGCTCGACTCCGTCGATTCCGCCGACCTTAACTTTTACTGTGAAGGATTCCTTCGCTTTGACCTTCGCTGGCGCTGCAATTACTGGCACGTGCTTCTTCGCCATGTCCGTAAGATTCTTCCAGTCCTTAGGTCTGTTCAATTCAGTTAACGAAAACTCTTTCACTTCGCTCATTACGCGACCCTCCTGCCAGAAATGTGTGTTTCAGGTCTAATAAACGTTCTTTTCGCCTCCTTTTTCAGGTTAGTTCCCCAAACATAGAATCCGCTGAACCATGGTGGACGACAATTTCGATTCAAAAAAAGGCAAGCATATATTCTGACCGTCAACATAATTCTGGAACACTTCAGCTGGATCAAGTATGGTTTCAGAAAAATCAGACAGAGTCCTCAGAGCAATAGAAAAAGAGTCCGAAAGAAGCTACCTGCCCATAATCGGTTCTGAAAGAGGCAAGATTCTGGCTGAAATTGTTCAGAAAATTAACCCACAACGTATATTGGAGGTCGGCGGTCTCGTTGGGTACTCGACGATTCTGATGGGCAGGGAGCTCGAAGGCGGCGCGGAGATTGTTTCAATCGAAATCGACGAAGACGAAGCGGAAGCTGCGAAACAAAACGTTCGCGACGCAGGCATCAAACCTGAGGTGCATGTTCTCGTAGGGGACGCTTCCGACCTGATTCCAGAAATCGACGGACGGTTCGACCTCGTGTTTTTGGACGCTGACAAGCACGACTACCTTCGCCACCTGCAGCTCGTCGAAGGCAAGCTCCACAAAGGCAGCACAATCGTCGCGGACAACGCTGGAATCTCCGCATACTCGATGAGAGACTACTTGAACTACGTGCGAAAATCGGGAAAATACGAAAGCCGCTACGTCTCCGCGGGTAACGACGGCTTAGAGGTCAGCACGAAGCTTTAGCTTAACCAAATATCGTAAATTAGACACGAAAAAAATTGTTTTTCGATTTATATGTCGTCAATTGAACTGAAAAGGTTCGATTAAACTACGTCTTTTCGGGTTCTTTTTTCACGTTTCTTGGGAACCTGTGTCTCGTCTTCAATCCAAGCTTGACAAGCGAAAGCATCAGCGGAACCTCCATCAGCGGACCAATCACCGTTGCTAGGGCAGCTCCAGAGCCTATCCCGTAAAGCGTCGTCGCGACCGCGATGGCGACCTCGAAGTGGCTGCTTGACCCTATGAGGGTGGTGTCTATTGCAGTTTCATATGCCCAGCCTGCAAAGTATCCGAGAAGGTAAGTCCACACAATCATGGTCGCATAGTGCATAAGGTTCGGCGCAGCAAGGTAAGCGACTAAGACGGGATTGTTGAGGATTACTTCTCCCTCAAACGAGAACAGAACAACCAAAGTCGTAAGCAAGGCAATGATGGATATTTTTCCAACAAACGTTCGGTACGTCCCATTAAACCATTCTTCGCCCTTCTTTTTTATTATCACTTTTCTGGAGACCGCGCCTGAGGCTACGGGCAATGCTATGAAGGCTAATACGCTAACAGCAATCAGGTCCATCGGCACGGGGATGCTGCTTACGCCCAAGTAGAAGGCTGCGAGCGGAGCGTAAAGGAGCAACATCATCAACGCGTTTATTGCGGTGTTTATCAGTCCCTGAGCCATGTCGCCCTTCGCGAGGAACATCCACCACATGACCATGGCGGTGCAGGGAGATAAACCGAGAAGAATCACGCCTGCAATGTACTGCGGGTTTCCCGCCAAGACAATGTTTGCGTAAAGCGTCATTAAAGGCGGAGCTATCACCCAGTTAGCAATTATCGTGACAAGCAACGGCTTAGGCTTGGTGGCGGCTTTTTTTATGTCGCTGAACCGTATCCCCAGAACCGTGGGGTACATCATGAAGAAGAGGAGAATGCCGATTGGAATCGACACCTTACCAAATTTCAGCGAATCCATGAACTGCCCAAATTGCGGGATGAACCTGCCGACAAGTAAACCAGCAACTATGCATAAAGCTATCCATAATGTCAAGTATTTCTCGAAAATTCCAAGTTCAACTTTCTTATCGTCGGCCACACTTATCATCTCGATAAGTTAAATTGTTGGAATTAATAAATTTAAATTTTTGAATATAAACTTTTCCATACAAATTCTTCTGTTTTCACTCGCATAAAAATTGGTACAAAATTCGTTAATCTTGGCGGGGAAATCCTAAGAAGTTAAAAAGATACTGGACGATTTCTGGCTTCGCAACGCTGTAGAAGACCCATTTTCCCTCTTTTCGGTCCTTTATCAATTCAACATTCTGTAGAATATTCAGATGGTGGGACGCTGTTGGCTGTGTTAGACCTAATGCTATTGTTAACTCGCAGACGCACATCTCCTTCATGCTGAGGAGCCTCAACATCTTAAGTCGTGTGTCGTTAGCCAAAGCCTTTAACAGGCGGCTTTGGCTTTTAAAATATTTGGGTTCTGCTAGCTCATTAGTGAGGTTTTTCAACTCTTGCGCATACTCTTCAAGATTCTTGGGAGGTATTAGGCCTGAACAGATAAGCCTCTCAAGCCTTTCGCTGAACCTTTTGGAACCTTTTGCATCCTTCATTACTTTGACGCTGCCGGAAACGATCTTCACGTGAATAGAATTATAAAATAGATTTAAATATTTCGAATCGTTACTGAGAGCGAGCATAATTCGATACTTTTAAATATGTTAATTCATATCTTGACTTTTAAAAAATGGTTGAAGGGTTGAAAGATGTCGGAAAGCAAGATGACGAAAGGATGCGCCTGCACACAAAACCTACAAGACCTACTTAGAGCAGCTGCTCCAAAGAAAGACTTAATAAGAAAGGCAACCTGCCCAGACTGCGGAAAAACCTTCTGGACAAACTCTGATAACGATTACTGTTTCGATTGTCAAGCAAACAAAAGACAGTCTTAATCCCAAATAATGTTTTGAGGTAACCAGTATGAGTGATGATTTTTATCAGGAAGTAGCAGACAAGTTCATCTTCACGGTAAAAAAAAGTCTTCTCTACACGGAGAATGATGTCTGGATTGAAATGATAAATGGCAAAGCCAAAATCGGCATAACCGACTTTCTCCAAAGACGGGGAGGAGACGCCGTATTCGTAGAACTTCCACAAATAGGAAAGACTGTAAGACGGGGAGATGAAATCTCCAGTTTTGAAACAATAAAGGCAGTCGTGTCAATAGCCTCTCCATTCGACAGCACCGTTACAGAAGTCAATTCAACACTGAATGATAAGCCTGAATTAATCAATGAGGATCCTTATGGTGAAGGCTGGCTTGTCCTAGTCTCTCCCTCACATCTCGAAGAAGACAAGCAATATCTCATGACAGCGGAGAAATACTTTGAATTAATGAAGTCAAAGATAAAGGATGAACTGGGGAAGGGTAGTAGGAAGGAGGTATAAAAATGTCTGATCCAGTTCTAATTATCCCATGCAGCGGTATAGGGAAGTCCTTCGGAACAATCAGCAGAGAGGCAACATACTGTGTTGTCGAAGTCCTGAAGAAAGATGAAACGGACACCCTTTGCCTTTCACTGCTCGTGATGGGCGATAAAGATGCCGTACGCTCAGTTAAATCCCATAGATGTATCGCTGTTGACGGCTGCCCTAATGAATGTTCAAAGAAGAACCTTGAACTCTTCAACGCCAAGGTAGCTGCAAACTACAGAGTAGTAGACATTCTAAGAGAAAACAGAAACTTGAAACCTAGTGCTGTAACCTTTCTTGATGAAGACGGACGGAAACTTGCTGGAATATTGGCTGAGAAGATTGCTCTGAAGGTAGATGAATTGAACCATAAAGGTGTTGTTTCATGAGTACACCTAAGATTGGAGTCGTCTCTTGTAGTGGCGAATGCTGCGTCGAGGGGACTATCTCTAGAATAGCCACCCGTCTTGTCTTAGAGAAGTTGAGACCTGGTAATACAGTGACAATTTGTCTTCCGCTCTTCTCAATTGGAGAGAAGGGCGAGAGGATGTTCGCCAAGAACTTCCCCACCATAGCGGTTGAGGGTTGTGAGAAAAGATGTGCAAAGAATGCGATTGAGAAGTATAGTGGGAAGACAGCCTGCTCACTAGTAGTTTCCGATTTGCTGAAGAAATGGGGAATAAATAACCCTAGTCCAAGGCGAGAGTTAAATGAAGAGGGAATGGAAGCAGTCCTAAAGGTGGCTGAAGAGATCGTTGTCGCTATGGATGAGATATTCACGAGGTAGATGAGGCGACATGCCGTCGTACAAGACAACAGCTGTTTGGAGGGGAGGTCACACAGGGGAAATAACGTGTAGCAATGGTGCACGAATGGATTTCTCAGCCCCAGCAGCGTTATATGGCCAACCCAATGTGCTCACCCCTGAGGACGCCTTTGTAGGTGCCCTGAATATGTGTTTCCAGTTAATGTTCATCTGGAGCATTGAGAAACTGAAGATTGACTTGGTCTCTTACGAGTGTGAGGCTGAAGGCTTCGTTGAGGATCTATTGGATCGCACGTCAGTTTTTAAGAAGATGACGCTTAAACCCAAGATAACAGTTCGTAACTGCAGAGAAGAAACGGTTAGACGTGCCCTAACATTAGCTAAGAAGTATAGTCTTGTGGCTCAATCAATCAAAGCTGAATTAATACTCGATCCCGAGATACGAATCATATAAATCGAGTTATGTGACCGAAAGATGAGAATCGGCAAAACGGGAAAGGAAGTGTCGGGCTCGAACAGCAGGGTTGTTAGGGTCAAATCTTGGGAAGAGTTCAAGCAGCTGATCGTCAAGCATGATCCCAAAAGCATTGCATACAATATTGAACGGGGAGTATCAGCTGGACACCTTACAGGTCTCAGGCTTATCTTGCCAGCTGTCAAAAAACAATATGTTTTTATTGATAACGCAGTTGGGAATCGCCTTAGAAAGACAGGCATACCGTTGCACACTGACAAGTCAGGAAACCTTTACATAAGGGACGAAGACATCGTAGAATTTGTGAGATCCGAAGTGAACAATAAAGATTTGAAGCTTCATTCTTATTGGACTATATAGACTCAGATTTTCCGCCTGTTTTAGCTAGCTAGTAATGGCGGGATGGAGGTGATATGATTGGTAGTGAATGTGGTGGATGTATACAGTCTTGTGGAGTTTTCTCAAGAGAAGGGATTGTTGGATACTATGGGAAAGCGTCGACGCGTGAAGAAAGACCTGCTGCAGACAAAGAATTTTAACGTAGTGCTGGTTTGCCTCGAAAGCGGTCAAGAGATTCCAACTCGTCCCGAACCATATAACGTATGCTTCTACGTCATTGAAGGAAAAGGCATCTTCACAATAGACGACGAACAGAAAGAGCTTACCAAAGGTAACGCGATATTTGTTCCAGCAAACGTTGCACGCGGAATAAAAGGCACAGAACGATTAAGCATCCTCGGAATACAAGATGAGCACTGAATTTGATTCTATTCCATGTTTAACTTCTTGACTCTAAAGCTTTCCAGCGGACTGGATTATTCTCTATTATGGAAATGACCTATGAGAGTTGGATAATATTACATCTCAAGCCTTTTACTTGGCTTTGCAGCCTGCTTTTCTGACTTCATATTCTTCATGCTGCCAATGAGAACGTATTTACTGTTTAATTAAAGACCGTGAAACAGGTTTAAGTGTTTTGACCTTTCGACAATTTTAACGATTATCAAAATAATCGGAAAACTAGTAAGGAACCTGTAATAAAGTAAAAGGGGGTAACGCGTCATGAAGCACGTACTTTTCGTATGCGTAGAAAATGCCTGCAGAAGCCAGATGGCTGAAGGCTTCCTGAATACTTTAGCTGGCAAAAAAGCAACCGCCAAGAGCGCAGGAAACATGCCTGCGAAAACCGTTAATCCCTTAGCCGTCCAAGTCATGAAAGAAGCTGGATTAGACATTTCTGGTCATAAGCCTAAGATGATCACGGCGGAGATGATTCAAGAAGCCGACAAGGTCGTTCTCATGGGGTGCGGAAAGAACTCTTGCCCGATTGTTCCGAAGGAGGTTGAAGACTGGCAGATAGAGGACCCAGCGGGGAAAGGCATAGAAAAGTTTCGAGAAACCCGCGACGCCATAAGGATAAAGGTTGAAAAACTCATCACAGAAGTTAACAAAAGTACATAAAAACGATTACTTATTTTCTTCATAGGCAACACTGAGTAATAAAGCCTAAAGAACAAATCGTCATATACAATCAAAGAACGGAAAAAGAAAAAACCGAAACGTCTGGGGAACAGAGTTGGCGGACGATGCTTTGGAATTAAAAGAAAGAGTGAGCAAAATACTTGTTCTGCTGGAAAGGGAGCATCCAGACGCAAAAATTACTTTGGAATTCAAAAATCCTCTTGAGTTGTTGGTAGCCACTGTACTTGCTGCCCAGTGCACGGACGCGAAGGTCAACCAAGTCACAAGGAGCCTGTTCAAAAAGTTCCGAACGCCAGAAGAATATGCGAAGGCTGACCTTTCGGAGCTTGAAAGGGCAATTAAGCCAACGGGATTCTTTAAGGTGAAAGCCAAACACGTTAAGAACGCTTGCGGAATGCTTGTCGGCCAGTTTGGTTCACGGGTTCCCAAAACAATGGACGATTTGATTAAGCTTCCAGGGGTCGCGCGGAAAACCGCTAACATCGTGCTTTCGAACGCTTACGAATTAACGGAAGGGATAGCGGTGGACACCCACGTCCTTAGACTCGTCGAAAGGCTTGGGCTGATACAAAGCAAGACGAGAGAAAAAATCGAATCTGACCTCATGCGCATTGTCCCAAAGGGTTCGTGGTTAAGATTCTCCGATTTGCTCATATTCCACGGCAGAAGGGTCTGCACGGCAAAAAAGCCTAAATGCAGCCAGTGCGTGCTTAACAACCTTTGCCCTTCAGCTTTTACTTTTAGCATGTGACAAGCAGGCGGATGACCGAGTTTTTTTCTGGCAGTTGTCGTGCACCAAAAAATACATAAAACGCAACGACGTTTTGCTTGTGTAGGGCATGTGTAATGAAGGACGGAATGTAAGATGGTTAGAGAAATGACTGAAACTAATCTGCGAAGCGCCTACGCGGGCGAAAGCCAAGCCCACATGCGGTACGCAATTTACTCAGAAAGGGCAAAGAAGGAAGGATTCCCGAACGTGGCGAGACTGTTCATGGTCGTGGCTTTCGCTGAGAAAGTTCACGCCTCGAACCATTACAGGAACATCAAAACCAAGGGAGCCGCCACAACGGCTTCAGGCGCAATCTTCGGAACGCGAAGCACGGTCGAGGACCTTCAAGCAGGCATAGACGGAGAAACCTTCGAAGTTGAAGAGATGTACCCAGCATACAAGGTTGTGGCGACAAGTCAAGGCGAAAAAGCAGCTGAAATTAGTTTCAATTGGGTTTTGGAAACTGAAAAAGTCCACTTGGCTCTGTACAAAAAAGCAAAGGAGGCTGTTGCCCAAGGCAAAGACGCAGACTTGAACAAAATTCACGTCTGCACTGTATGTGGTTTCACGGTTGAAGGCGAAGCTCCGGAAAGATGCCCGATCTGCGGAGCTAAGAAAGAGATGTTCAAAGCCTTTTAGTCTACTGTCTTCCCCATAATGCTAGCATTTTTATGAATCTTTTTTTCCATAAAAATTGGTTACAGCATGTATGCTTCTGTCACGTACCTACGCATCATGCGGTGGCTGTTGAAGTAGTAGGCGACCTTGCCGACAGACTTCTCCATCATGTCAACCCAAGCGTCCCTATTGTTGTAGTACATGGGAACCACCAAGTACCGCAGCTTATTATAAAAGTCCTGCAGCTCTCGGATTCTTCTATCGTCCTCATTCAGTTGCTCCTCCGGCGACGGACCGATCGACCACCCCGTTATTCCCTCGATGCAGCCCTCTAGCCACCAGCCGTCCAGCACGCTGAAGTTTATGACGCCGTTGTGCGAAGCTTTCATCCCGCTTGTTCCCGAGGCTTCGAGCGGAGGCAGGGGAGTGTTCAGCCACACGTCGACGCCTGACGTGAGTTTGGCGGCAGTGTTAATGTCGTAGTTCTCCAAGTAGGCAATCTTGAGCTCGTCTTTGAGCATCGTTTTGTAGCGGAAAATTTCCCTGATCATTTCCTTGCCTGAAATGTCCCTCGGATGCGCTTTTCCTGAGAGAACTAGCTGGATTTTGCCCCGTTTGTTGATGTCTCTAAGCTGGTTAATGTCCGAGAAGATCAGGGTTGCCCGTTTATACGCTGTGGCTCTCCTCGCAAACCCGATTGTCAACACTGAAGGGTCCATGTTCACGCCTGTTTTTTTGCTCACGAAGTCTAAAAGGTCCTTTTTGGCGTTCATGTGGGCGCTCCATAATTCGTTGTTCGGGACTTCGTCGACCCTTACGAGCAGTTCAGGTTCGTTCGCCCAGCCTGGAATGTACTTGTCGTAGAGCTCCCTGAAGGCTTCGCAGGTCCACGTGTAGGAGTGAACGCCGTTCGTTATCGCCCAGATCGTGTGCCCCGGAAAAAGCTTTTTGGAAAACTCCATGTGAGCCTTGGTTACGCCGTTGATGTATTTGCTAAAGTTCAGGGCCAGAAGGGTCATGTTCAGCTTGTCGGTTCCGCCTTCCTTCTTTATGACATCAAGCGGAAACTCTTCGTTAAGCAGCTCCTGCACCAGATCGTAGGGGAACTTGTCGAAAGCAGCCTCAACGGGAGTGTGCGTCGTGAAGATGCAGACGTTTCTCACCTTGTCCGGGTCCATGCCGTTCCTTTTAAGCAGCTCAAGGGTGAGAAGGCTCGAATGACCCTCGTTCATGTGGTACTTTCTTAGGCTAAAATCCAACGCATTAAGTATCCTTATGCCGCCGATTCCGAGAATGATTTCCTGCTTCAGCCTGTAACTTTCGTCGCCCCCGTACAGGAAGTCCGTGATCTGCCTGTCTTCAGGCGCGTTTCCCTGAACGTCTGTGTCAAGGAAAAGGATAGGAACCAAACCGCCTGTTAGGCTCTGGTACTCGTACAGCCAAGAGTGGACCCTAACTTTTCTGCCGTTAATTGTTACTTCGACTTCGACGGGCATCTGGTCCATAAATTTTGAGGGGTCCCACTCGTCGGGATACTCGATTTGTCTGCCATCTTCCGTTAGTTTTTGCTTCAGGTATCCTTTTCTGGCTATGAGGGTTATGGCGACAAGAGGGATTCTCAGGTCAGCGCTGGAACGTATCGTGTCTCCAGCTAGAACCCCCAGTCCTCCGCTGTAAGTCGGAATTTCGCTTCTTATCCCAATCTCCATCGAAAAGTAGGCGATGTATGATCTTTC
>CAZRIK010000022.1:0-10847 GCA_964600125.1 uncultured Candidatus Bathyarchaeia archaeon | reverse complement strand
ACTAAGCCTAAATAGTCTCTTTCTTTTTCTCCGAAACACGTGTCTCTTTCATGAACGTGCACCCTTGTTTCAACTTGGCTTGGTGCCTCAAACTTTAGGGACGCTCCGCAATAGGTGCAGAATTTGTTGCTTTCATTAACTTCTGCTTTACACTTCGGACAGGTTGGCATAACGTTACCTCGTTTATCTATTTCGTTTTGACCATCTTAAGATTTATGGATGAGTGTTCCACAACATCATTTATCAATTCCTTTTGTCAATATTGGGTTTCGATGACACCTCCAAAAAAAATCTTGTTCGTGGAACCACCGAAAGAAAAGTGGTTCGTCATGGGCGAGTACCTTCCTCCCCCTCTTGGGATACTGGAGCTGGCAGCCTATCTAGAAGAACACAACGAGGACGTCGACATACAGGTTCTGGACTGCCAAGCTGGAGGTATTGACTGGAAGCAGCTGGAAAAACGCATAGAAACATTCAATCCAGACGTCATTGCGCCAAGCGCGTTAGCCACGTGCAACGTTTACACCGTGGTTCGAACCTTGGAAACGGCTAAACGAGTTAATCCTAACATTACCACGGTCGTGGGTGGGCAGCACTTCACAGCTTTGGCTCACGAAAGCCTCGAAAAGATTCCTGAAATCGACGTTGTCGTCAGAGGAGAAGGGGAACAAACGCTGAGCGAAACCGTTAAGGCGCTAGAAACTGGAAAATCGCTTTCGAACGTTGAGGGAATCTCCTTCAGGCACGAGGGGAAAATTGTTCACACGCCCAACCGTCCGTTGATCGAAAATTTGGACGATTTGCCTTTCCCAGGCTACCATTTTGTCGAAGAACATGCCAGAAAATATCACTTCAAGATGATGGTAGGCGCAAACGTCGGATACACTCTTGTTGAAGCTTCACGTGGATGCCCCCACCACTGTGTCTTCTGTTCGCAGTGGAAGTTTTGGGGCGGAAAGTGGAGGTCTAAGACCCCAAAACGTATCGTGGACGAGATTGAGTACTGCCACAGGGAGTTCGGAAGCAGGTTCATGTGGCTAACTGACGACAACTTGGGCTTAGGCGAAAAGACCGACAGTTTGTGCGACGAAATAATCAAACGCGGCATTTCGGATGACATCATGTGGTTTATTCAAGCAAGATGCGACGACATCTGCAACAACCAAAATGTCCTGCCTAAGCTGAGGAAGTCTGGTCTTCTATGGATTCTCACTGGGCTGGAAAGCCACAGTCAAGAGACGCTTGACAGTTTCCGCAAGGACCTAAGCCCGTCGTACGCAAAGCAAGCCGTCGACTTGTTGAAGAAGAACGACATTTTCGCCCAAGCGACCATGATCATAGGAAACCGAAAAGACTCCCACGAATCGATACGAGGGCTTCAAGAGTTCGCAAACGAGGTTGACCCCGACCTTGCGATTTATATGATTCTTTCGCCGTTTCCTGGAACCGACCTCTACGAGACCGCGAAGTCCAACGGGTGGATAGAAGACGAGAACTGGGCGAACTATGACATGGTTCACGCCGTCATGCCTACGGAAAGCCTTTCGAGACAGGAAGTCCAAGAGGAGCTTTACGAGTGCTACCGAAGCTTCTACGGTTCGATGGGGAGGCGCATGAAGAGCTTGTTCTCGCCGAACGCGCTGAAGAGAAGAACGTACAGGCACCTAGCGAGTCAAGGACTTTTGAGCACACTAAGGGGCTTGTTTTGAAGAAACCAGCAAAATTTAGCATTGCGACCCTTTTTTTCCTCATTGTTTCCGTTCTCGGCTTAGGTCTACTTGCGATTCTAACGTTCAACCGAGCTGTTCCCAAAACTGACTTTGTCTGGCAAAAGCCAGCGACAGGATTAATCTTCTGCGCAATCTGTGTTTTCGGAATAATCGCAGGGCTCTCTCCTCGCCGATGTTTACGTGCGACCCATTTTAAGACAACGAAAGAAAACCTTCCCACAACGCAAAAACGGTTCAACGGAGAAAAGGCTTCAGCAAACTTCAGGGGGCATCATCCCACATGCGGAAAATTCAGTTCCCATGTTTTATCGTTTGGTGGCAAAATTGTATGTGCTGGTTGCGCTGGACTGGTGTTCGGTGCAATACTGTCTCTCGTTGGGAGTATCATATATTTCTTTTACGGTTTATCAAATGTAGAATTTAGTGAAATGGTTTTTTGGCTGGGTTTTTTTGTGGTCGTTTGCGGCTTACTTCAGTACGAAGTGCCAGCCAGTAACAGTTTTTTGCATTTCTTTCTTAATGTCGCGTTTGTTCTGGGGGTGTTTCTTCTTCTCGTCGAAGTAAACACTGTTAAAGAGAGCTTCGTGTTGAACTTGTATCTTTTATCGTTGACTGTTTACTGGATACTGACGCGCATCGAATTGTCGCGTATTGAGCATAGAAAAAAGTGTTTCAGCTGCGGTTCGAAGCCGTGCAACTTTTCCTTCGTAAACTGAGATGCTGCGGTTACCGTCTCGACCTTCGTAGAATGCCGTAGATTGCGCCTGCGACTATCAAAAGACCGATGACCATCACGAAGAACGGTCCAGAGTACCTGCTGAAATCTAGTCCAAGCAGCATGGCGAGTCCTGAGAGGAGGATGAACATGCCGATGATTATGCCTATGATGGCTCCTCCGTAGGGAAGACCGAAACATTCGTTTTGTATGCGTCCTTCAGGCTCTCCGAAGCACGTGTCCTTGTGCTTTCCTCTTACTACCTCAAGTTTGGCGCCGCAGCTGACGCAGAATCTTGCGCCTTCATCGTTCTGAGCGCCACATCTTGTGCAGGTAACCATGAATAATTCCTCTCATACATCATTTATTTTTTGGTTATATAAACATTGCATTATCGGTCTCAGAATTAAGGTTTACTTTAATTCTTAAATATTCAGAGTGAATAGAATAATCCAAGTTTAGAGGTGTGGATGAAAAATGGGTAAAATACCAATCGGGTTGCAGCTTTATTCTGTCCGCGACGATTGTACTCGGGACCTTCCCGGAACCTTGAAAGCCGTAGCCGACATGGGATACGACGGCGTAGAGTTTGCTGGATACTACAACAGAACCGCTGAAGAATTAAAGAAAATGGTTGACAAACTGGGATTAAAGGTGTGCGGGTCTCACATTGGACTCAACACGTTGCTGGGCGACGAACTCGAGAAAACAGTTGAATTCAACAAAACGCTTGGAAACAAATTCCTGATTGTGCCTTGGATTCCAGAAGAGAAACGGAACTCGAAAGCAGCGTGGCTCGAAACCGCCAAACTGTTCAGCGAGATAGCCAAAAAAGTTAAACGCAAAGGCATGCACGTTGGATACCACAACCACCACATGGAGTTCATGCCTATCGACGGCGAAATGCCGTGGGACATTTTCTACGGCGCAACGTCCCCCGAAGTCGTGATGCAGCTCGACACGGGAAACGCCTTGCACGGAAAAATCAGCGTCGACGGGTTGCTTGACCTGATAAAGCGGTACCCCGGTCGCGCGTTGACGGTGCATCTTAAGGAACACTCAGCCACAAACGACAAAGCCGTGATCGGTGAGGGAGACATGAAGTGGAAGCAATTCTTTAAGCTTTGCGAAACCGTCGGCGGAACACAATGGTACATCGTTGAACAAGAATCCTACGCGTATCCTCCAGTGGAATGCGCGAGAAAGTGCGTACAGAACCTAAGACAGATGCTTAAATGAAACAGCCAAAAAAGAAAATCGTACATCTGCTATAGTGGACCCTTTTTTAGAACCACTTTTTTTTTATTATCGTGGCAAAGATTTACGAATAAGCATTTTGAAACATAGATTAAGAAAATTATACCGTAAGCTTTTTACAGAAACTCATAGATAGAAAAAAATAGGCTTATTATAGATATGAAGTATGGAAACATTTTTGGGTGAAACAGGAATGAACGATTGCCTTAAGCACGAAAAGATTAAGGGAGAAACTTACGGTCACTTCGACGATGAAACCAAGGAATACGTCATCACGCGCCCCGACACTCCGACGCCCTGGATAAACTATCTGGGCGAGAAAGATTTCCTCGCGATGATTTCGAACACGGGTGGCGGCTACAGCTTCTGCCGAGACCCGCGGCAACGCCGAATAATCCGCTACCGCTACAACGCTGTCCCAGCCGACAACGGCGGACGAGCGCTCTATTTGCGGCTCAGCGACGGAGACTTCTGGTCGCCCACTTGGCAGCCAGTACGCAGGGAACTTGAGGCTTATGAATGCCGTCATGGCGCCGGCTACACGCGCATCCACTCCATGTATCGCGGGGTCGAAGCTGAGGTGACCTATTTTGTTCCGCTGGGTCAAACGCTGGAAGTGTGGCGCGTTTCCTTGCATAACACTAATGATGCGCCGCTGGAGTTGCAGGTTTTTTCGATGGTCGAGTTTTGCCTGTGGAACGCTCTTGACGATATGACAAATTTTCAGCGCAACTACAACACCGGAGAACTCGAGGTTGAAGACGACGTAATCTACCACAAAACCGAGTATCGGGAACGCCGGAACCACTTTGCCTATTTCGCATGCTCAGAGCCCCTTGCAGGTTTCGACACGTCGCGCGACGCTTTTCTCGGTCCTTACCGTGGCTTTGATTGTCCAGTGGTGGTGCAGGAAGGAAAGTCGAACAACTTCGTCGCTCACGGCTGGGCGCCAATAGGGTCGCACCAAATCAGGTTAACTCTGGCGCCCAATGAGTCGCATGAGATAATCTTTCTTCTTGGCTACGCGGAGAACCCGCAGGACAAAAAGTTTTCCTCTCCGGGAATAATCAACAAGTCCACTGTCAAGCGGACCATCAGACAATTCCTTGACCCAGCCAAGGTCGACGCAGCCTTCGAATCTTTACGGAAGTACTGGGACGAGCTGTTCTCCGTCTACAGCGCCCAGACGCCCGACGAGCACGTGAACCGCATGGTGAACGTCTGGAACCCGTACCAGTGCACCGTCACCTTCAACCTGTCGCGCAGCGCCTCGTTCTACGAGTCAGGCATCAGCAGGGGAATAGGCTTCCGCGACACAAACCAAGACCTACTGGGCTACATCCACATGCTTCCGGCACGCGCCCGTGAACGCATCCTCGACTTGGCAGCGACGCAGCTGCCCAATGGGGGAGCTTACCACCAGTACGACCCGCTATCTAAACGGGGAAACGCGGACGTCGGCGGCGGCTTCAACGACGACCCGCAGTGGCTGGTGTTGTCGGTCGCTGCCTACCTCAAGGAAACCGGGGACTACTCGATTCTGGACGAGCCTGTGGTTTACGACAATAAGGCGGGCACGGAGCAGCCCATCTACGACCATTTGAAACGCGCTCTACAGTACACTCTGGATCGGCTTGGACCGCACAGGTTGCCGTTAATTGGGCACGCGGACTGGAACGATTGCCTGAACCTGAACTGTTTCTCCGCTACGCCTGGGGAGTCTTTCCAGACCCACATGGACACAACCGCTGGGACTACGGCTGAGTCTGTCTTCATAGCTGGCCTTTTCACGTTGGCGGCGAAGGAAATGTTAGCCATCGCTGAGCGCAGCGGACATCAGGATGACGTAGCGTATTTCCTTGACCAAGCGGACCAAATGGCGCAAAGGGTAATGAAGTACGGTTGGGACGGCGAATGGTTCCTGCGGGCTTACGACCATTTTGGCGCCAAGATAGGCTCTAAGGAGTGCGAGGAAGGACGCATCTTCATTGAGCCACAGGGCATTTGCATAATGGCAGGCATCGGCGTTGACGACGGTCGCGCGGTCAAGGCGTTGGATTCTGTGCAGAAGCACTTGGCGACGGAGCACGGCATCGTCCTGCACCAGCCAGCTTACACGCGTTACTACTTGAATTTGGGCGAAATTTCGAGCTACCCGCCTGGCTACAAGGAGAACGCCAGTGTCTTCTGCCACACTAACCCGTGGATAATGATTTCGGAAGCCATCCTCGGACGCGGAGACGCTGCCTTCGACTATTACATGCGTATCTGCCCCTCGGCGCGGGAGCCCATCAGCAACGTTCACCGCTGCGAGCCGTACATCTACGCTCAGACGATTGCTGGCCGCGACGCACCCACGTTCGGCGAAGCCAAGAATTCGTGGCTGACTGGCACCGCAGCGTGGAACTTGGTCGCCATTGCTAATTGGATTTTGGGTGTGCGGGCTGACCACGACGGCTTGATTGTTGACCCTTGCATTCCAAAAGAATGGTCAGGCTTCAAGGTTGTACGGCGGTTCCGCGGCGCAACTTACGTCATCGAAGTTAAGAATCCGAGCCACGTCTGCAAAGGCGTGAAGCAGGTGACAGTGGATGGCAAGATACTTGACAGTAAATTGTTGCCAATATTCGGAGACAAGAAAACGCATCACGTAAGTGTGATATTGGGAACTAAGGCGCAATAGGCTGAGGTGAACGTTTTGAAGATTACGGACGTCGAAATTTTCGCGACCAAAATTGACCTCGGAAAATTGGGCTGGCACCCAGTCATAATCAGAGTCAACACAGACGCGGGAATCTACGGCGCAGGAGAAATCGGGCTTGCCTACGGCGTGGGAGCATCTGCGGGCGTGGGAATGCTGCGTAACTTGGCGGAGAGCTTCCTGATAGGAGCTGACCCGTCTCGAATCGAGCACCTGTGGGACACGATGTACACGAAGACTTTTTGGGCGCAAGGAGGCGGACCCGTCGTCTTCGGCGGCATGAGCGCAATAGACGAAGCACTGTGGGACATCAAGGGCAAGGCGCTGGGTCTACCCGTTTACGAGCTGCTTGGCGGTCGCTGCTGGGACAAGCTGAGGCTTTATGCGAACGGCTGGTATGGAGGTCTCGTGACTCCTGACGAGTTCGCGGAAAAAGCTAAAAGTATCGTGGCTGACGGCTACTCAGCCCTGAAGTTTGATCCCTTCGGAGCTGTCACAGGAGGTGTTTGGAGCTTTCCTAAACGTGCGCTCGAACGTGAACGTGCGAACATGGCTTTTGAACGGGTGAAGGCAGTTCGGGAAGCGGTTGGTCCAAACGTCGACATTCTGGTTGAGGTGCACGGAAACTTGGGCACCACATCCGCAATACAAATTGGCAAACGGCTTGAGGAGCTCGATCCCTTCTTTTACGAGGAGCCAGTCGACGCGCTTAACGTGGAGGCAATGAAGAAAGTGGCTCAGAACGTCGACATTCCGATAGCTGCTGGAGAGCGCCTGTACACGCGGTACGGGTTCCGACCGTACATCGAAGACCAAGTGCTCGATATAATCCAGCCCGACCTCGGACTCGCGGGGGGAATAACCGAAGTCAAGAAGATTGCTAGCTACGCTGAAACCTACAGCATCCACGTGCAGCCCCACAACTGCGGCTCACCCGTCGGCACGGCGGCTGCCGTTCAACTCGACGCGTGCATACCCAACTTCATAATACAGGAATGGTTCCCATACATGCCTAAGGCGCACTATGAACTCGTAAAGAAAGACCTGGAACGTCAAGCTGTCAACAGCTACTTGGAGGTCCCGCGGACGCCGGGGCTGGGAATCGAACTAAACGACGAAGCCCTATCCCAATATGAATGCATTGAAGTTAGATAGAAAAACATCATTTACAGTTTATCCTAATTGGATGTCGAACGAGATAGGATAGCATATTGTCATAATTGGTGGCTGGGAATAATACTTAAAAGTGTTCGTCCACTTCTTCAGTTTTTGGTTTTTTCTTAATCTCTTTATCTGATAATTGAGGTTATCGGAAACAGCCCTATTCCTCATAGAGCTCGTGTATCTTTTACATGCTTTGGAATAGGTAGTGCTTTGGTTGGTCTTCTTTTCTGGCTTCTGTTACTGTAAGATCAAGAGATTTGAAGAACTCCCAAGATCCTGTTTCAATAAGGACTTCCTCTTTTTATGATTTACCAAACTTGATTCAGCACCATTACAGTCAAAGCTTGAAGAGTTCTTTCTTCATCAATACCTAGCTTCTTGATTTCTTCACCTTGTAAAACCTCTTTTAGGCGCTTTGTCGTGTGAATAAAGTTACTCGTAGTTCTGACCTCGATTTCGTTGCCTTGTAAGGCGACTTCTATGAGAACATAGTCTTGAAGGCGTTGATTAACAAAGACTGACATTTCATCGTCAGACCTGACGATCTCATAACCTCTCCTAATTAGTTTAGGCTTACAATCCTCTCTATCCTTTGAAGTGTTCATAAGTTGGGGAGGATTCACTTTTGCCTTGACAAAAAACTGCAAAGTCTCTTCATATGTGACAGCAGCAATGATCTTGTTCGTGCTTTCTGCAATTTCTGTAATAGCAAAGTGAGCTATAGGCATAAGTCTATACCTACCCTTGATTGCACCGTCCAACTCAAGCCAGCCTACTTCTAATAGAGACTTCAATCTTTCATCATAGGTTCTCGTCTTTGAAGGCTCGATTTCCAATCGTTCATAAAGGGTATCTCGTTACATACTTTTTCGTCTCTTCCTTGAAACTATGGATACCCATTAACAGTAACAGCGACTTGTTGTCGTAGATTTCTCCGAAAAATTTATCCCTATTTTGCCTAAGCAATTCTGATCCTACCACTCTTTTGGAAAGTGGGGTGGTGGGCACGGATTTTGGGGGGTAGTTGTGTTGTGGACTGTATTGTGTTTTTATGGGTTGATTGGGTATTTGGGAGTTGGGAATTAGTTTTCTGTGTTAGTTACTCTTTGTCCATCAATGTATCCAGTGAACTTCTTTTTCTTTCTTTGTTCATTAATATATTCAAATTCTTCTTTCTCGTTGTATCTAAAATAGGATTCAAGATAGCCGCATTTTTGGCAGGCATAAGTCTTAATTGACTTTCTTGTTCCTACATTACCTGATTCGTGTGGACTCCAATAGATTCCAGCACCAAAAGTTATTATATTAGTTGGGAAAGTGGCTGGAACTATGAATCCTTCTTCCATTTCTGAGTTACATTTTGGACATTTCATTTTTGAGTTTTCACTCATGTTTTTCACCTATATAATATAGGCTCCATCCTATGAACCATAAGGAACAAACGGGGGAATAAGGATTTATCACTTTTTATTGAAATCATTGCTGACTTGTGCAATAATGTTCTCTGCTTCTTCACTTGTCTTAGAGAACACAATCACAAAGGACAAGAATTTCAAAGTATGGATTTTTTAACACTTTCGCATATACTCATGCCTCTCGAGCCATTCTGCTAATAAAGTAATCAAACTCATGTTTTGATAATTGAGGTTATTTCAGAACTCTGAAAGGTCTTTTAGGACCTTCTAGAAGGAGGGTATGATGTCTTTGCTGAATTTCTTGACCAAGTCGAGGTATTGGGGCGGATGGAAGACGAACGGGTATCCTTGGCCTGGAGTGTAGTCCCCTATGAACGCGATGTAGTAGTTGCATCCTACGCTATGGTATGCTTCGATCATCTCTGCCGGGTCGGTTATGCCTCCCATCGCGCCGAAGGTGAACTTGCCCTCGTCTCTGCCGTACTCTTTGAGGTGTCCTCTGATCTTCTCTACTTGCTTCCGATAGTTGCTTGCGTCTTTGTCGCCTGCGTTGATCCATTCCCAAGTGGTTGGAATCCATCCGTCAAAATACTTCGCCGTCATCTTCAGTATATACTCGCCTGAGCCTCCTGACCAAATCGGCGGATAAGGCTTCTGAATCGGCTTAGGTTCGAGCATAGCGTCCTTGACAGAATAGTACTTTCCTTTGAACGTCACCCTGTCTTGAGTCCAAAGTTTGACCATCAGCCTCACTCCCTCCAACGTTCTTGCCACTCTGACTTCGGGGTTCTCCCAGCCCTGAGGAGCGTAAGTCTGGAACTCTTGAGGATGCCACCCCGCTCCTAACCCAGCGATTACGCGACCATTGGAGAGGTGGTCAAGGTGGGCTATAACCTTAGCGAGCTGCGGAGGATAATACCTAGGCAAGGGGCTGACGGTCGTGCCGAGCTTTATTCTGTTCGTCTTGGCGGCGATGTAGGCAAGCGTAGTGTAGGGTTCGGTGCACTCGCTGGTCCGAGGAAGATTGTAGTGGTCCGGAATGAAGAAACCGTCGTAGCCCAGCTCCTCCGAAAGGGTCGCGGTGTCCACGAACAAGCTCAAAGGAAGATTCTTCGCCTTCGGGAAGACGCTTGAAATGTTTATCCCAAACTTCATGTCTAGCCCATCCGTCTTTTTATATGAATTAAAGAAGTGGCTGACACTGCATTGGCTGAAGCGAGATATAAAATGTTTCTGACGATAGAGTTTCTGGCGCAAGATTCCCCGAAGCTTTCAGGAAGAGACCATCAAGACCAAAACATGGTGCGCCACGAATATCAGTGGAAGCTATCATGAAAGAAATGGGTCAAACCTAACAATGGTCAAGCCTAATGGTGGGCCGGGCCGGACTTGAACCGGCGACCTCAGCCTTTCCTAACCCTCGTGGTTGCGGGTTTGTAAGGGCTGCTTCAGGTCCTTGCAGGATATCCTAACCAGGCTAGACGACCGGCCCTCCGTGTGGTCAAAACTGCTCGATTGGTGTTTTTGTTGTTGTGTTATTTACTAATGCACTACGCATTCAAATATTTTACCGCTTTCGGTGACGCGGAGGATGCTTTTACTTCTCGTTGCTGGCTTTTTTGTAGTACTCTTTCAACACTTTTGGGACCGCGGTATCGTTGCGGATGGCTTTTATTGCTTCCGCTAGGTACTCTACCATTTTGTCGACGAGTATTTTGCCTTTTTCTTTCGTCGCGTGCCTCGGGTCGCCTATGTAGAGGTCAAGCGCGTATGCTTGCCAGTCGAACGGCGTCTCTATTCCCTTTGGCAGTCCTGTGCTTCCGAGCTTGGCTTCCCTTTTGATGTTGCCCATTTTTACGTGGTCT
>CAZRIK010000021.1:0-22978 GCA_964600125.1 uncultured Candidatus Bathyarchaeia archaeon | reverse complement strand
TAAAATTTCCTCCCGAGTCTGTCTTGCTTTACCAGTACCCACAGTCGGGGTTGGAGAAGGAGATTTCGGTGGAATGACCCAAAAAATGAGGATTTTGTATATTCAAAAAGAGTAACCTTTAAAATCACTGGTGTGAAAGATGAAAAAAGCACAAGATAGGAGTTTTCCTGTGATGGAAAGATGGTTCGAGAAACGGCGGAAAAATAAGGTGCTGGACATAGCCTATAGGCAGATGACGGTGGCTCTTGACACAGTCAACGATCTTGAGAGGGCAATTAAGGCTGCGTCAGCTGACGACGTTGAGGAAGCGAAGACAACGATTGAAAGGCTCTTCAGGGTGGAAGAGGAGATAGACGACCTTAGAAGAATGGTGTTCGAGGAGCTGACAAAGGGCAACCTTGGGTTCCAAGAACGAGAAGACATAATGCATCTTGTCAAACGTCTAGACATGATGGCGGACTACATCAAAGACTCAGCAAGAAACGTCCTCGTCCTACTGAAGGCAGACATTCCAAAAGAAGTATGGAAAGCCTTCTACGAAATGTCAACTGGCATAGTTCGAACCGCCGCAGTTTTAAGGGAAAGCCTGCGATTTTTAGGCGAAAACCCCGTTCAGGCAAGAGTGATCTCGGAAAAGGTTGAAGACGAAGAGAACAAGGTTGACAAAAAGCAACTAGAAATCAAGACTCTTCTCATGAAATATGGCACAGAAATAAATCCGTGGAGCCTTTTGATCCTGAAAGACCTTTTGGACGCTATGGAAGAAGCCGCTGACAGCTGCGCGGACACAGGAGACTACATTCGCATCCTAACCGTGGAGTTCAAATAAACAACAACGGAAAATTCGGAACTCACAGCTGCTTTTTGGCAGATTCCTCAAGAGCAGCCACAGCAGGCAAGGTTTTGCCCATCAGAAACTCTATCAACGCGCCGCCAGCTGTGCTGACGTATGACATTTTGTCCGCAAGCCCAAACTCTTGAACAGCCGCCACCGTGTGACCACCACCAACCAGCGAAAAAGCTCTAGAAGCAGCTATGGCTTCAAGAATTGCTTTTGTGCCCTTCAGGAACTCACTTTTCTCGTACACTCCCGGAGGACCACTTATAACAATGGATTTTGCCTTCATTATTATCTGATTGTATTGCCTGATTGTTTGTGTCCCAATGTCGAAGATCGGAAATTCGGTTGGAAGGGAACCCGCAGGCAGCTCTTTTCTTTTTCCGTTCTCTTCAACAGCAACATCGACTGGAGATTTGACTTTGCCTGGATACGCAGCCATCAACTCTTTTATGCCGGGGACTAAACCTAAGATTCCCTGTTTTTCCAGCAGCTCCATGTTCGGTTTCCCAAGGTTCACCCCGTTTGCCAACATGAAAAGGTGCCCCGTAATCCCTCCGGTCAGCACGAAATCCGCAATGTCGTTCTTGAGGACGTACTTAGAAATTTCGAGCGAGTCGTCAGCCTTCGCCCCGCCGAGAATGAAAACGCAAGGTTTCTGCGGAGACTCTAAAACCTTGTTGAGGGCTTTGAGTTCGCGTTCCATAATTCTCCCAGCAACCGTCGGAAGAACCGCGGAGAACCCTACGACAGAGGCGTGAGCCCTGTGAGCCGCAGAGAAAGCGTCGTTAACAAAAACGTCAGCCAAAGGAGCCAAAGCCTTGATGAACTCTGATTTAGCGTGCTCCTCGGGAGCCTTCGATTTCTGTTCGTCAGCGTAAGTCCTAGTATTTTTTAGGACGATGACTGCGCCGGGTTTAAGGTTCTTCATGGCTGCCTTAGCTTCATCGCCGTAAAGGTCATCCACATATTTCACAGGTGTACCTAAGACTTTGGCAAGAATCGCCGAGTGCTGTTGCAGGGGAATGAAGTCGGGGTCTCCTGGACGTCCCTGATGAGCGAGAATCACGACTTTGGCGCTCTTGTCCACCAGCTCTTTTATTGTGGTTTCGCCGTGAGCCTTAATCCTCGTGTCGTCCAAAACTTTCAGGCTTTGAGGGTCCACGGGCGAGTTAAAGTCAACTCTCACGAGTGCCACTTTTCCTTTTACTTCAACGTCGTCTAAAGTGCGAAACTTCGTCAAACCCTCTTCACCTCAATTCCAAAAAATGGAGAAGAAATGGTTAGATTGCTTGTTCGGTTTTCTTACAATCCTGCTTTTTTGCCGACCAGTTCGATGAGTTCAACCATTCTGCAGGAGAAGCCCCATTCGTTGTCGTACCACGCGAACACTTTGGCTAGATTCTCGACCGTCATGGTTGAGAGACTGTCAACAACAGCTGAATAAGAAGAATGGTTCATGTCGGTTGAAACCAACGGCTCCTCAGTGTAATCCAAAATTCCCTTAAGACCGCCCTCAGCAGCCTTCTTATAAGCTTCATTGATCTCTTTCGCGGTGGCTGGCTTCTCAAGAACTGCTGTTAAGTCCACAATTGAAACGTTCGGAACCGGAACCCGCAAAGACACGCCGTTCATTTTTCCTGACAACTTGGGTAAGACTTCGCCTATGGCTTTCGCTGCGCCCGTGGTCGTTGGGATAATGTTTAATGCTCCAGCCCTTGCCCTCCGAAGGTCCGGGTGAACCAAATCCTGTATTCTTTGATCGTTAGTGTAGGCATGCGTGGTCGTCATTAAGCCAATTTTCACCCCGAAGTTTTCGTCAAGCACCTTCGTCACGGGAGCAAGACAGTTCGTGGTGCACGAGGCATTAGACAAAATGTTGTGTTTGCTCGGGTCGTAGCTTTTGTCGTTGACGCCGAGGACAATCGTGATGTCAGGATTCTTTGCAGGCGCAGAAATCAGCACCTTCTTGGCGCCTGCTTGCAGGTGTTTTGACGCGTTATCGCGGTCTGTGAACAATCCTGTGGATTCGACCGCCATGTAGACGCCCATGTCTTTCCATGGCAACGTTGCAGGGTCTCTTTGGCTTAATAATGGGACTTTTTTGCCATCAACGACTATGGCGTTGCCTTCAGCTTTTACGTCGAAGGGTGCTCTGCCGTGAACTGAGTCATATTTCAATAGGTGAGCCATCGTTTTTGCGTCGCCAATGTCGTTTATTGCCATAAATTCGATTTTCGCCTTTCTTTCAATCGCAGCCCTGAAAAGGAGCCTGCCGATTCTTCCGAAACCGTTAATCGCAACTTTTATTGCCATTATTTATTCACCTTTATTTGAGAATTGTTAATCGGAGTTCACCTAATAAGGTCTTCGCAAACAAAACTACGAATGTAACTTTGCAACAAAAAATTCACGTTGCATTTGTGTTTAATCTTGAAAGGTGCGGAAAAATTGTTACTTGGAACACACTATTTCAAAGAGGTCTTCAATTGGCTTACCGACCAGACTTAATGCTGTCTTTTCACTGTCCTCCATTGACTTAATTTTCGTAAACTCTTTAAGAAAATCTGGCTTAACACAAAGTGTCAGCTGCTGGTCATCCTGTGTGAACGTTACGGTAAGCGAATCTCCGTCTTTAAGTTCAATGTTACGTTTCCCCATGGTGCAACCTGTTGTTATCTGTATGCCGTCTACAAAACAGGAACGTGGCGGAGCAGGTTCAGTTTCGACGCAGGCGTGCATCTCAAAAATGTTTTTTCCCAAAATTTCGTTTGCATACAAACCAGCCTTCAAACCTAAAACGAGAAAGGCTCCTAGATGACCGTGAAACTTTTCTGCTTCCTTAAGCAGTTCTTTAGGAAACGGGCATGACATTCTATCAACCTTCTTTCTTACCAACAAAACATTTGCGTCCAACTACAATCGTAACGGATTAATAAAATATGCTTTCAGCTGAGCGTTTTACATAATTTATGTTATTAAGAAAAATTCAATCATGACTAGAATTAATATGTGAGTTCACTTCTTCTCGGCAGCCCGTTTCTTGCCCCCATCTCGGTCAGGACCCTTGAGGCAACAAAGTTCCCTATCATTCCGCATTCTTTAAGTGCTTTCTTATTTAGTAAGCCGTAAATGAATCCTGCGCAGAAGGCGTCGCCTGCGCCTGTAGTGTCCACAACTTTTACTTTGAACGGTTCAACGAAGTGCCCTTCTTTACCGTTAGTGACGTAACATCCCCTGTCTCCAAGTTTAACTGCAACCACCTTTACCCCTTCATCCAGCAACAAATCAGCTCCTTCTGGACAGCCCTTCCTAGTCAACAGCCGTAATTCGCCTTCGTTAGGAAGCACGGCGAAACATTTTTTCACCAAGGGTTTTAGCTGGTCAAGCCCTTTACGGGCGTATATCATTCCGGGGTCAAGGGTCACGGCGGTTTCTGGAAACCTGTTAGCCAACTTAATTTGTGCCCTGAGAGGACCGTCCGAAGCAAAGGAAGATAGATGCAGAAACTTTGCGCCAGCAACATGTTCGAGGTTAATTTCATCGAACCTTAATGCGCTGTTTACTCCCGGGTCCAAGTATAACGCCCTTTGACCCTCCTGATCCACAAACCCAGTGACCGAACCGCATCTCCCGTCCTTTGAAACCACTATTCCGTCTATGTTCACGTCCTCTCTTCGGAAAGCCTCCAAAAGGTAATCTCCGTCTCTTCCCTCAGCAACCTTCCCGATGAAACCAGTTCTTACGCCAAGCCTCGCCAACCCAACAGCTGCGTTTGCGGCAGATCCGCCTGGCGACTCAACGAATTCCTGAATCTCGCTTTCCTCTTCAGCTTTCGCTATGCGGTTAACCTTGAAAAGCCTATCAACGTTCAGGGCGCCAAAGCAGACAACATCAAACGTCAACAGAACAACTCCTTCAGATAGATTTTGAATTTTCCAAATTCTCCTCCATAGTTACCTGCTGATATTTTTATAACACCATTGATTTTAGAAGATTCTTCGATTCCGACTTTCATAGCTTTTTTTACAGCATCAAGTGACAATCCGTGTATTACTATCTCTGGAATATACCTGATGCCTTTGGCAACTTTTGATTCCTCTCCTAGCTTCCTTCTTAATGATGGGCAATAGAGATGATTTGTTGTTCCTCCTATCCATGGAAATTTTGTCTCAACCTTCGAGCCGGCAGAACAAATATTAAAAGGAGTTATTACACCTTCAACCCCTTTGATAGCCATTAATGCTTTCCTTCCTGCTTTTATAACCGCATTTTTTGTATGGCACATGTACCAGAAGTTGCCTCCTGATACTCCGCGACCATAACCTAAGTAATGTTCAATCCGAAAATCAGGAACCATTATTGGTACAATTATCATTTCACGACCATAGCATTTTTCTATCCATTCGTAGCCATCTCCACAGTGACCGATTCGCTCCATCGCATCAATCTTACCAACTGGATTTTGGCAAGCATCAAAAATCGATGTAAAAGGTTTGACCAAAATATCTTGACGTATCCGATACGAGAATTCCTTATAAAATTTTTCGATGGTCTCTTTTAGGGGTTTCTTATCGTCCAATCCGCAATGAAACTGAAGTATTACGCCCTCTCTTCTATCAGGTGTCTCTACATTGTCCACATACCTTTCAATACCACCGTCAACTCTTCCAACGACCACTGAAGGCGTGGCAGTTGCATCTTGGGCTGCTCTCTTAAGAGTAATCTTATCATTAGCTGTAACTAGAACTCGAAAATACAGGTCGTCAGATGCCTCAGCATAAGTGTCCTCAACCTCTACTTTCACAAGCCCCACCTACCACAGTATGCAATCATATTACGCTACAACGAATAAATATGTGATGATTAGCCCAGTCTTCCCGCGGCTTCCCCTCTGACCGTCTTTCTGAAGGTACTGCTTTCTAATGCGAGCCTCTCCATGTTGTTTGATGTTATTCTTTCGATTCTAACTGGCTTTTCCTTAACAAGTTTTTTTATCTTACTGAATAGGGAAGGGCTACAGAACGATTTTATGTAATTCAGCGACCAGTTCTCGGTTAAGTCGAGTATTTTCTGTTTTCCGAACCGATTAAAGACCTCAGCCATAATGGTTGTGATGTAAGTGTGATGCGACATCACAGCGATTTCGGCTTCCCTTACTGCGTAGCGGTTGCCATTAAAAGAAACAGTTAAGCCGCCACTATTTCTAACTAGTCGGAAAGGGTCAACGTCGGTTATGCTGTCGCCTACGTAGATTATGTCCGAAAGGTCAGCGCCAGTTTTTTTGGTAATGTCTTTGACTGCGTTTGCTTTTTCGTAACCGCCTATCGGATTGACTTCTTTAATCATTTTTCCTGCTTGCATCTCGGATAATTCGTGCCAAAAAAGTTCGTCAAGTCGCGCAATTGTTTCCTGAGATTCTTTAGGAAAACTGTCTAAAGAAACAGCACCGTCAGGAAACTCAATCATGGGTTTCGTTGAAAGTTCTTCGGTAATCGTTTTTATCTTCGTGATTTCCTTTTCAGGAAGATGGTATTTGTCAATGTCTAGCTTGGTACAATACACGCTTTCTTTAGGAAACCCGATGATGCCACACAACGAAAAAATGTACTGCTCATAGCTGGTGCTCACAATGAATGAGGACATGAGACTATTAACGAACCTCAAGGTTTCGTCAGCTCCCGGAACCAGCAAAACATTCTGCGAAGAATAATCCCTGAACAATTTGTTTGTAGCTCCATAAGCCTTCAGAAATGGCAAAATAAGCCTCAACGTATCCCCAGCCTTGTAACCAGGTTTCTTTACAATATCAGCGAGAACATCGTCGTAGCAGCTGATCAGTGAAAAAAGCCGATCGCCGTTCGGAACGATGCGGCTCATCAACTCGAACGCGTTGTCATTCTTTGAAATAGGACCTTCACAGTCAGTAACAAAAACTCTTGACCCTTCTTTCATCAAGGTTTCCTCAAACTTTGCATATGTCTAATGCTTTTACTAATATGCTGCTGAGATGCTATGTCCGTTCGGCTCCAAAGAGCTCCTCCTTTAACGGCTGCTATTCCTTTGAGAGAAATTTCGCGTGCTGACTGAATGGTTTCTCCGACGCCGACGCAGCAGACCGTCCGTGACCCTAACGCATAGCATTGTCCATCATCCCTGATCTCCAATGATCCAGGATAAATTCGCATTATGTCGCTTTGCTTTGAAACCAATTTTTCCGCATTGTTCAGGACGACAGGCGTCCCAATGTCGGCTTTGTTGACTTTTTCGGGGAACGCGTCCGCGTATCCGCCGTATTCTGGAGGAACCTTGTATGTTGTCACTGTCGCCTTCTTTTCGACTTCGACTTTTGTCAGGGACCCTTCAATCATCTTGAAACAGATCTCGACAAAATCGTCCTTAAGAACAGGCAGAATGTTCATGATTTCGGGGTCTCCGGCTCTGCTGTTGTTTTCAAGAATCATGGGTCCTTTCCGCGTGTGCATGAAAGCCACGTAGAACGGTATGCCGCGCAGACCGGGATTGTCACTGGTGCCCCTTAGCTTGTTGAAGATTTTTTCGACAATCTTGACCTCTTTTTCCCAGTCGCCACGACTCATAAACGGTAAGAAGTTTCCTTGGTCCTTGTATGACCCCATCCCGCCCGTGTTCGGTCCAGCATCACCATCGAATGCACGTTTGTGGTCACGGGTTTCAGGTAAAGGAACAAGGTATTTACCATCACAGAAAGCTTGAAAACTTGACTCTTCCCCCTCAATTTTTTCTTCAACAATAACTGAGCCTAACCTGAAATTTGACATGAAATGTTCCCATAGTTGGTCGCGGGTATTGAAGTGGTCGCCCCAAACTCCGACCCCTTTTCCAGCCACCGGCGTGTCTGGTTTTACGGCAACTTTGTTCTCCAGTTCATCTAACCATTTGAAAAGCGGCTTTTTCACCTCGTCCAAGTTATGGTAATCCTTTGGGTCGAAGACCATGAACTTTGGATTAACTTCAGGCATGATGTCTTGGAACAGTCTTCTTTGCACGACCTTGCTTTCTTCGATGGCATATTTCTGGGTTGGACAAATTAACGGTACTCCTGCTTCTTCTTCAACGAGATCTCTTACGCCAGCAATGATGGGTTTTTCTGGACCTACGATTCCGAAATCTATTTTTTCGCGGAATTTCTTGGCAAATTTACTTATTTCCTTTGGAGAAAGCGAGGGGACGACGACGTGTTCTTTAGCTCTTTTTAAGTTGAACGGATTTTTTTGTTTGTCAACGATATACAATTCGGTTATGTATTCTTGGCTACGGCAGAAGGCGTCTACCATGGAAGCAGCTCTCGAGCCATATGAAACAACAAGAATTCCAACGTGCTCCATCACATTCACCTATTCGTCACACGTAATAATTCCACACTTTACTCAGTCTTTATTTTGTTCCTTAATCTATATCTTTTTACTGTCTATTTTAATTCAATGATAAAACTTATATCAAACATTCGACTTCCAAGCATTGCTAATGTCCGAAATCACCAAAAAAATATTATGGCTTAATTGTGTGTTCTAGAAGATTTTTGTAACAAAAAGTTTACAGGAGGAAAAAACGTGAAAATCGCTGAATTGAGAGATGGTCTAAGAAGGATAGACGTGGAAGCACAGATAATAGAAATATCTGAACCCCGAGAAGTGAGCTCCAAGTTTACCGGCGAAAGCTACAAGGTGGCTGAAGCAACAATAAGGGACGACAGCGGAACGATAAAGCTCGTACTGTGGAACGAACAGATAGGGCAAGTAAACGTAAATGATACGGTCAAAATCGAGAATGGCTACATCAAATCGTTCCGAGGCGAAATCCAACTTAACGTGGGAAGATACGGCAAACTAACTGTAATTTAATGCCAATAAGCTGGACCTTCAAAAATCATGATAAATTCTAAAGCCATTTACCTAAATTAGGCTGTTCCACCTTTTCGAAGGATTTTTTAATTCTGTTGACGGCGTTTTCGACACGTATCCTCGAAAACCCCTTCTCATCACACAAGAAAGTATAGAGGTTATCCTCTTTCAATGAAGTGGTCGCAATATCGTAATTGGTTATAACTTCAGGCTTCAGGAAAATCGCTCTAACTTCCTCATAATGGCCAGCAATTCTTGATCGAATGTCGTCAGGAAAATTTTCGAGCTTGTTATGTTCCTTAATGAGCTTTAATGCTGTCTTCGGACCGATGCCCTTCACGCCTTTGTTAAAATCTGTCCCGATCAAGATGCCTATATCGACTAATTGGTTACGTGATATGCTGAGATTTGTTAGGAATTCGTCTAAAACAATTAATTCGGGTGTTAAGGGTCTCGAAACTCCCTTAGAGGGAAGGTATTCTTTGCCATAAATCGTGAGGTACCTCACAAGCCTAGGGGTACCAAAAAGGAGCGAATCATAATCTTTGCTGCTTGACGCCCAGACATCGCCTTTCATCGCCATGTAGGCTGCCTGTGACTCTGCCTCGGACGGCGCTTGAAGGTGGGGGATGCCAAGCAGTGTCAAGAGCTTCTTTGCGTCCTGAACCATAGGTCCCGTCAGACGGCTCATCATTACTGCTTTAGAAAAAGCTTTATTATAATCTCCAGCCATCAAGGCTTCCTTCCATTCTCTGGTTGCTTTTTCTCGAAGTTGACGCCTCTTTTCGATTTCCTCTTGCTTGAGCTTTGGAGGCGGACCGTCAAAAACGAAAACGAAACTCATACCATATTCGGAAATCAAGTGTGTGACGCGGTAAAGAATGCCTGCTAAATGTGATGTCACGGTCCCATCTGGACCTGTTAATGGAGTCGTATCACGTGCCCTGATGACGGAAAGGAATTGGTAAATAAAGTTGTTCGCGTCGATCGCCAGTTTTTTTCCTGCAAGATCACGTAATTGGATATCGTGTTTAGATATTATGGGTGTTAGGTTTACTCCCAAGACACTCACTATTAACCGTTTATACGTTAAATCAATGTCTTGTAACTATTAAGAAATGTTGTTTTAAATTATCTATTTTATTTCAAAAAACGTTAATGGTTGAAGAGTTCACAAACGATTTAGGGAAGAACCGCAAGAAAAGTTTATAACCACCTATAAATATTCAAACTCAATGGTTGGAAAATGCAACCTCATAAACTGTTTTATCCAATAAGGTTGTGCTGAACGTGCAAACCCCTAATTTATGTTCTCCAAACTGCCCAAAATTTCGATGCGGAAAAAATGCTCTACAATTCAGAGGAAGGACGACGTGGTGTAAATGGAGTGAAGAACAATGCGACCCAACAAACTGCAACTATCCAGTATGCCTGACAAGACGCCTACTACCCAACGGAAGGTGCGGAGAAACCGTAAAACGTAAAACGGTTGAGAAAGAACCCGAAGAAGACACCATACAATCAATAAAAGTCAGAGGAAAAACGTACAGAAAAATTGGTGAAAAGGAAATATTTTAGATTCATGCCCCTTTTTACCTTAGAAAACTTAAAAGCGTCTCATCGATACGTACGACTGTGATGTCATGTGATGCACATTGAACGCTTTTTATTCCCAAAATCACATTCATGAACCCTTTGGCGTCGTAAGATCAGAAATGTCCACGCTGTAATCATATATTTGATTGACGAGAGAAGTCGTTGAGATTATGTTTTGTGCAACGTCCATCGGCAAAGTGCTACATATAGAATCCACTTGATGGTGAGTTTCGGTAATTTCCGTCTTTTTGTTCCGAACTGACGCGGCGATGGAAATACTACGAGAAAGAAACGCGGTTAACGCATCATTGTAAGATTCTTGAACAATTTTGTATAGTGATGAAAAAGGCTTCAAATGTTCTATGTCCAGTCTTCTCCCATCTAAGCGAGTCGCGTAATCCGCAATCTGTGAAGAAAGGTCTCCGACAGACTCTACCAAACTTGCAGTTAAACGGTAATCCAGACAGTCTATAGGAGAAATTTCAAGTTTTTCGCTTAATCCGGGATTTTGGATGACTGTGCGAAGTATTCGTACTAATAGAAAATATAAGCGGTCAGCTTCATTGTCTCTAGATACCACGTTTTTTGCGAGTTGCACATCGCCTTCAATTAGGGCGATTAATGCGTCATTAAACATGCCAGATGTGATCAAGTGTTCACGTCTAAGAACCTTTTCAGGAGGAAGAGCGGATGGTTCCAAAAGACATTGCATCACTATTTTGTTATAATCTTCTTCAATAATTTCGAGACCAATTAGCCGACTTGATGTTTCTTTTATAGCTTCTCTTTGTTCTACAGTGATTCTGTCTTTGGGTTCAACTCGGATTATGTCATATCCCAGTAAATATTTTCCAATGATTTCGCGGCTTAGATGGGGGGAGGGCTTTAAAACAATGGTTTGGGGGGTAGGTTCCAAATTATATTGCGGATCAATGATTAGATGGCCATCAGAAGTTATAGAAGCTGATACAACAGACCCTTGGTTAATTCCGTTTTTCACCGCCCATTCTTTAGGAAGGGTTACGAAAAAAGTTCCGCCCCTTGTTTTCTGAATCTTACGAAGTTCCATACTGTTCCCTCAAAAATGGTATATTACGAATTAAATAAAAGATTATTGGAAAATATAAATTCGTATGATTAAAATATTATTTGAATAATCATATTCAATTTTCTAAAAATCGTTTAAAGCATATTTTTATAACTGATTATTTTTTAAGGTTAATTAAATATTTTGGACGGTAATTAATCATTTTTTTGAACCTTTCGTCCTCAAAGAAGCATTGCCCAATGATCCTGCTTGGAATCCCCAAGCTAATCTTTTTTGTTCTTCCATAACGACCAAGACTGATTACTCTCGAATTCAAAAGACCAATAATGTCAAGTTCGCTGATTAGACCACTAACCCTCCTTTGCGTAAGCGCTGAATACCCTATTTCGTCACATATTTCGCAATATATGTTATAAATATCTCCGGTAATTGAGCGGTCGACGTCAAAATTTTTCAGAAGATAAACACTTAAAAGTACAATCCGTGAGTGCATGGGTAAACTCTTAATGGTTTCCAATATTCTATCATGCTCAATTCTCGTTTGTGCTTCTCGGACGTGCCCTTCACAAACGGATTTGTCTCCTTTTCTCTCAGCTACCTCGCCTGCGACCCTTAAAAGGTCTAGTGCCCGGCGAGCGTCTCCATGTTCAGCAGCAGCGAGAGCAGAACACAAATCAATGACCCCTTTGTCTAGCACCGTTTCTTGAAATGCTACCCTTGCTCGTTCGTATAGTATATCATGAAGTTCTTCAGCATTGTAAGGTCGGAAAATCAGTTCTTCCTCTCTTAATGTGCTAAGTACCCTAGGGTCCAACAATTCCTTGAATTTTAAATCGTTGGAAATTCCTAGAATCGTTACTTTACTATTTTTAAGGCCTTCATTTACACGAGTTAATTCATATAGGAGTATGTCTCCCCGATTCTTAACTATTGCATCTATCTCATCTAAGGCAACAATAAGAAGAACGTTTTTCGAATCCAATGTTTTTTTGAAACGATCAAAAACTTCTCCCAAAGCAAGACCAGTAAAAGGAACTTCTGTTTTAAGATTGGAACACAAATAGGAAAAAATCCTATATTCTGTGCCAACTAATCGGCAGTTAATAAAACTTAAAACAATATTTGACCCCAATTCCTCTGCTTTTATTCCAAGCCTTTTAAGAACGTAATTTACGACCGCTGTTTTTCCTGTTCCCGTTTTTCCATAAATCAAAATGTTGGAACACAATGAACCTTTGAGGGCAGGGGCCAGCATTTCGCCCAAATATCGTATTTGATCTTCTCTGTGTGGGAGAGAATCAGGAATATAATCATGACGAAGAGCTTCTCTTTTTCTAAAAATCATTGACCCCTTTAAAAATTCATTGAACACATCGTCAAGTAAGTTTTGCTGAAGAACCATATTAATCATCACTGGTATTTTTCATTGAAATCTTTGATTCAAGAAACTTAAAATAAGTAAAACCATACAAAAAAATAGACTAATATCAGTACATTTTTTAAAAGAATCCAGACCCCTTTATTTCCACTACAAACTATTTTAATTTATTTTTTAAAAATTGAATAATATAATAAATAATAATTATTTTAAAATATTAAATTAATCAATTTCCAAAGGAAACGTAAGGGTGAGGGATTATGAGGAAAATCAATTCATTATAGGAAAAATAAGTAATCTTATAGTATCAAAAATATTTTTTTGGAAGGGTTCACTAAACTGATAAAATCTTTTTAAAAATAATAAACAATCTCTTTTTAACCTATTTTTTATTGAATGCACCATTTTCTTCTCCATTCAATAAGTTAATTCCAAACCCCTCCCTTTCCTGTGGAAAACAAGAACAAGTTTAGTTTAATATTTTTTTAGGGAAACAGAACTATTGTTAATCATGTTAAACAAAAAATATTCAAAAAATCCCTTATTTTAAGATTAATAAGATTTTTAACCTTTTGACATTTTTTATTAACCGAATTCTTTATAGGTTGTTAAATGTAAATACTTAACACTCACAAAAATAAAAGGCAGCACCAATTATGCCCCTAAAAAAAATGAGAGTCGAAGTCTTCGATGAAACAGGAAACAAGTATAAAGTCAGCGTTGAAGGAAATGTAACAAGGAAGAGTGCTTTACGGATTTTAGACATGGTTGAGCTACTGGGGGGAATACCGGCATTCGAGAACAATCCTCAAAAAACCGAAGGGTTCTCAAAAATTGAAAAAGTTAGATACATAATCGAAAAAAACTTTCTAATAACAAAATTTTCTGCTGGTGAAGCGCAATCAACGTATATTCAAGAAACTGGAGAACAAATCGATTTAAGCACCATTTCAACGTATTTGTCAAGATTATCCGACAGGGGAATATTAATTAAAGAAAAGAATTCAAACAAGGTCCTTTTCAGACTAGTATCTGAAGAGTTAAGAAACTTTATAAAAAATCGTTAAAATTGCAAATTAGGACCTATTCGTGCCCAAAAAGTTTTCCATCTCTTTTTTTAACCTATAGACGTACGGAGTTCGATCCGTTCGCCGTTCAATGTAACCGCTGATGTAAAGTTTTTTCATAAGTCGCGCTGTATGTTCCCTAGTTAATTTAATCTCGTTTCGTATCTGAATTGCAGTTTTTTCGCCCTGATTAGCTATAAGCTCCAATATCTTAATTTCAGTGTCAGTGAGGGAGGCAAGGGGGCTCTCCCTTTTTAAAGGAATTGGAGGAATAGATAGACTTTCACTGGATTCATAACCGCTTGTAGCCACGGAAGTCACAACAACTTCCCTTATTTGTTCAGTTTGTTGATTTAACACTTGATCAGAACTTTTTTTGATGGTTTCTTTTTTTTCATTATCAGTTGTTGTGGATTCTTCTATTTTCTTTATTCTATCCTCTAAGTTCATAATTTTGGGTTCAATTCGGGTCACAGCTTCAATGGCTTCGACAATTTTTGCGTTATTCTTCTGCTCCAGTTCTCGGATTTTTTCATCCTCAGCTCGGAGTTCCTTATTGAAACTTATTAATATTTCATCTAGTGCTTTTTTGGCCTTCATGTATTCTCTGGAAGCTTGTCTAATTTTTAGATAATAAGAGAGCGTCATGCATGAAGTGAAAAGGAAAAGGAAAACATATATTGCTGCAAAGATGTCAATCATGTGTTTTTCTCCGTTCATCGTGACATCATAAATCACATATCACATTGATATTAAATGAAATCACATTTTTTTATAAGGTTTTCGTATCACAAAAAAACAAAAGCATCTCACAATATGATTAATGTTGCTCACAAGCGTGATTATCACGTCGCATTTTTAACAAAAACACGCACTAAAAACATTTTTTGTTGCATCAAAAATGTGATGCGTGATGTCACTTTCTTGACATTTCTTTAGGTCGTGATAATTGCTGTAAAGTTTTCTCAATCTCATTATGAAGCATGTTTACAATACGAAGATGTTCATCTGAAGTTTTCTTTGATGTTAGAAGTTCTCTGTATGCTTCAGTGTAAGTTTGTATCTTGTTAGCAATTTCAACATAGGGTTCAAGATTAGTGGTTTCAAACAAACCGAGATATCCTAACAAAATTAGGGTATAGATTGATTTAATAACGTTTTTTCTGGCTTGAGCGAGGGTTCGATTAAAGGATCCGCGACTCACTCCCGTAGTTATTAATCTTAATTTAGCCTTTTTTTCGTACGTCAAAATTTTATGAGCCGTTTTTCCAGCTAAAACGTCAATTAAAAAAGTTTCTAACTGTGTTTTAGTTAAATGACTATTTTCTAAAAGCGATTTGGCAATTGGGTCTGAAGAGATGCCTATTAACCATCTTTTAACATTTTGCTTTGCAGTAAGATTAACCATATTAACCGACCCTTAAATAGAATACAATTTTATATACATGTCTTCTTTAGCGTAATTTAAATTTTTTGTTTATTCCTTTCTCAAATTAAAAGCCTTCATAATTTTATAAATAATAATATTTAATCCATTATTATGAATATAAATAAAATAATAATATTTTTCTAATAGAAAAGTATTTAGGTTTTTTTTCAATAATTATTGATTTTTATTTTTCATTAATTATTTTTATGAATGTTTTTGATTTCAACCTTATCTGTAATACTTAACTTAATATCTCCTGTGATAATAGTCGTGATGTTACGCATGATTTACATTGTGATATGCTTATGATATTGAAATTGACGAAATTTTATTAAATGTTCAAATCACAAATCTTTAAGTGTCAAATAAAATCATACTATTACGGCGAATTACAGTGGGAAGACGCAGAAGAAAGGTTGTCAGGATTCCTAAGAAGAAACTTCCAAAGATTTTCTTGTGCCCGAAATGTGGAAGAGAGGCATTAAGAGTCGAGATAAACGTAAAAGAGGAAAAAGGCATATTGAAATGTGGGGGATGCGGGCTCATTAAAGAAATATTAGCTAAGCCTTCATCTGAGGAAGTTGATGTCTATTGTAAGTTCATTGACGAATTTTATAAATAACCAAAGTCAGTGAGGGGCATTAAATGATTGGAAAAACCGAAACATACATTATAAAGCAAATTAAAAAAAATGGCGCCATACACATGACTCTCATAGATCCAGAAAAGGTTGACCAAAATGAAGCATCATATTTAGCGAAGGAATGCGAAGCATGTGGAAGCTCAGCTATAATGATAGGCGGCTCCACAATAACATCTTCGTCTCATTTGGATTCAATCGCTGAAGCAATAAAAAAATGTGTGAACATTCCAGTCATTCTTTTTCCAAACAATTTAACGGGTATAAGCCAGCATGCGGACGCCCTATGGTTTATGTCTCTTCTCAATTCCTTGGACGCGTATTTTATTATGGGCGTGCAAGTGCTCGCTGCCCCTCTAATCATGAAATATGGGATAGAAGCAATTCCGTTAGGCTATCTTATTATTGGTGAAGGTGGAGCTGCTGCAGTGATCGGAAAAGCCAGTTCGATTCCGTACAATAAACCTGAACTTTCAGTCGCTCATTCCTTAGCAGCAAAATATCTTGGTATGCGTTTCATTTATTTAGAAGCAGGATCAGGTGTGGACAATCCTGTTCCGACTGAAATGGTACGCATGGTTAAAACAGTTGTCGATGTCCCGTTGATTGTTGGTGGCGGAATAAGAACAGGTGAACAAACTAGAGAAATCGTTTCAGCTGGTGCAGACATTATTGTGACTAGCACCATTTTCGAAAAAACAGCAAAAGAATCTATTAAAAAGAAAATAATTGAAATAATGGAAGGTATAAAAGAAGGAGTCAACAATAGAAAATAATAATAGAAAAGGAGACAAAAAACCATGACTTCATTTGAGCATTATTTTAGTTCTTTGAAAGAAGCATTAAAACAAAACAACGTTTATGACATGTGGCCAGACTTTGAACCCGAATTCGACGAAAGAGAATACGCTTGGACTGATTTGAAGGGGCTAGGAGAAACGTTACTTCTAAACTGTGGAAAGTGTGATGGACCATCCGATATGAGACACGAACATTGCCGAACCTGTGTGGATAAAAGAAAAGAAATTGCCAAGAATACTTACAAAAGGACGATGGGGCGACCGATGGAAAAATGGCAAACAACCATTCTTTGTAGAATCCATACAGAATAATATTTTTTTATTCAACTTCTATACATAATATTATTGGAAATGATTAGAGATTATTATCATCCAAAAGCCTTTCTGTTGAAAACAAAAAATGTTAAAAAGGGGCTTGCGACGAGAACAAAAATAGTCTCAACCCTAGATACACTTCAATATACAGCAAAAGCGATTAACGAAAAAACTGGGATTCATTACTCCTCAATTTTGCATCATTTACATTTAATGGAAAACGAAAATATTATTAAAAGAAACGACAAAAGACCCTATATTTGGGTATTAACCGGCGTGGGTCAAAAAAAGTTAACAGAAATATGAAGATTATATAATTAAAAAGAAATCAATTCTAAAACCAAATTATATAGCTTTAGTTAATTTTTTCTTAAAAAAGTTAAAATTGGTGTCACTTGTTTGCATAGGTCGCTACGATTTCACCATAATATAGCTTGTGATAATCTCCCGTTGGATACAATCGTGTTTTTTCTTCATTTGATAGGTGAGGTGGAGCGAACTGTGTCTTGAAGGCAACTTTACACTCATAATGAATTACGCACTCAGCGATTACTGGAGATTTCACGTTTTTTCCTGGCAGTAACGTCAACTGTTTCTCTTTAAACTTGTCATGGTCCCTTCCAGAAACCGTACCACAATAACTGACAATGGCCTTCATGTTTTTTGTTGGCACATTGATTGTGAACTCTCCTGTTTCCTCGATTAACTGATAAGTGTACCGCGTAGGTCGAACTGCAACGATAAAGAAGGGTCTTGCCAACAGGGTTCCCATCAATCCCCAACCAATGGTCATCACATTCGCTTTATTGCTGTCCCCAGAAACAAGCAAAAGGCCAGTTTGACTGAGGGCATCTATTGTCTTTTTTAAGTAACGAGTTGGAGGTACATCGACCTTTTTCTTCATTTCCCTGTTCTCACAAAGAAGACTATAGATATTTTCATATAAAAATCTATTTATTATATGTTTTTAGCGCTTTAGCTAATATTGGTGCGACAGAGACTTTTGCATAACTATTGGACACGCTGTCTGTTCCAACAATTTCGTCTACTCCTGAAGCAGTTAAGAGTTCCAAAGCGTTCCCTAAAAGCAGTGCATGCGAGACTCCGATGAATACTCTTCGTGCTCCTTGCTGTTTAAGTATTTTTGCCACATTAGCCGAAGTTTTACCAGTGCTTATGATATCGTCGATTATTATTGCGTCTCTTCCTTTTGCGTTAACCTTCTTTGAATGGGTGGTGATATCACCGGTGTGACGGTCTCTGCTTTTTTCGAAGAAATCATATTCAGCGCCAATACTTTTTGCAGCGGTTTCAGCCCGTTTCAATGCCATCTTTTCATCGTCAGGAGCAACAATAAACGGGTCTTTGAGGTTTTTTGAAACAAAGTATCTTGCCAGTTCCGCTGACGCTGATAAGGTATAAGCAGGAATTTTGTACATGTTCAAAACATTCTGGTTATGAACGTCGATTGTGTAGAGGGAGTCAGCCCCTAGGTGTTGCAGCAGTTCAGCTATCAGACCTGCGCTTAAGCATTCTCCGTCCAGATATCGTTCATCTTGTCGACTGTAAACCAAGTAAGGAATGAAGACATTGATAGATTTAGCTTTGAGGTCTCTTGCCGTTTGAAGAACAAAAAAAAGTTCAACTAAATGAGTGTCTTGTGACGGAAACAAGCTCTGAACAACAAGCAGATCCTCTCCAGAGACTTTTTCTTCAAACCTAAAGTAAAATTCTCCGTCAGGAAACCGTTTTGAGTTGATTGAAACCATTGGCCAAGTTGTCAATTTACTAATTTTTCCCGCCAATTCTAAAGATCCGGGGCATCCCATTATCTTCAAAAGTATTCCTCCAAGACGGAATGACATTAAAAAAAGGTAGAGATAAAACCTTTTCTATTTATTATAAAAAAGAAAATTCTCAACTATTTGCAAAGTAGGTGGTGATAGAGATCTACTGTTTAACTGCTACTTCATACCAAATTGTTTTGTAATCTGGTCGTATTGTAAACACCTTGTATTCGCCTTTTGTTGAGACAGGCACTTCTTGTACTCTTTCGCCCTTGTTGTTTAGGGTCCAAACTTCGATGTCTTTTGAGGTTCGAACCCAGACTACGCCGGGGATTCCTTCGATAAGTGTGGGTGCCTGTCCCCAAGTGTTGGCGCACGTGATCTCTCCGTTGTATTGTGTGATCTGTGATATGTTCACGGATCCTGTTACCAAAATGTTTCCAGTCTGGTATTCACGTATTACTGAACCATTATTTGTGGAAAAGCCTAATGTTACAAGAAGCAAAGAGTTCCAATTGTCGAAACTTTCTCCATCAATAACTGAAAGAGTCATAATGCTACAAGTGTCAAGTAACGTCTTTCCCGGTTCAATGACGACGTTTTCAAAATCAAACCTTTTTCCACCTCCAAACCCTATGACTGCTACGCTTCTAGAGGAGTTAACAAGTAATACGCCGCGTTCCCCGTTTGAAATGTCCCAAATTATTTCGCCGGTATCTGAATCGTAGACTGAACCCGCCGTCTCTGCTTCTTGTGGTGTTAGAAACCTTTCGGGGTCAGTGGTTCCCTCAACCAAAATGACTGTTTTATACAAGAGCGGCATATATGATTGTATTCCAAGGGTCCCACCATCAATGAGGGTCCAGGCGTTCACTCTTCCTTTCGCTATAAAGTCAATTTCTTCACGTTCATTCAACGTCTCAGCTACTAGATTGTTAGCTGGTTTGACGTCTCCCCTCACGAAAATCATGTACGCAGGTATCAATGACGCCATCTTAAGTGGATGCTGGTCATTGTCGAAGTAACTTCTAATCATTCTCGAGTCCCAGTTATCTCGGCTGCCATAGTCAAACAAAAAAATTCCATCCCAATCTTGAAGCGCGGCATATGTTGCCAAGGTTACCACTGTTTCAGCATCATACATATTAGGCGATGGATGGTTGTATTCAGTCACAAAAAGAGGTTTACCATAGACTCTTTTTAACGCCAATCCGGGGATTGTGCTTGTACTCAAATAATTGACCATCGGTTCGTTTATGACGTACCAGTTGCTTGAGTCCCATGATACGCCGGGAAACGAGGGGTGCTGCCAGTAGGAATGTGTATCGACAACGTCAAGCTGAGCCATTATGTTAGGGGTGCTGCAGCCCACTATTGTTCCTATGATGAGGGATTGTACTCCAAGGTCCTCTTTCAGGTATCTTCGCATCTCAGAAAAATATTCCTCCTCTAGTCCATAAAGAAACTCTGCCCAATCCCTTCTAGCATTCAGGGTCCTACTTCCAAATACGTCAAGGGTGAAGATTCTGACTGAAGAAAGCTCAAGAGATTCATCTTCCTTCAGAGAATAACCTTTAAACGGCTTCATAGAAAAACAGGAGAATTGGTACGTAGTTGTCGTTGTTCCCAAGTTTGAAATGCTTAATCTAGCGTTATCGTCAGACTCTGAGGCTATGAGAGGTACCTCATAATCTTTCCATTCAGTCGTTAAGTCAATTGATACTGTGTTAGACAGTGATGACCAAGGGTCATACGCCTTCCCAAGACCAACACTTACCGTGACTGGCTGGTCAGCTCTAGCCTTAAACCGGACAAAATAACTTTCTTCAGCCTCTATTGCCAAACCGGGGTAATTGAATTGAACGTGCCATCCTGCAGTTCCTGGGTTAGTTACCGTTATTCCAAGAACATTATTTTCATCAGCCCCAGATGTAACTTCGTAGGATGTGCTTGCTGGTTCATGCGTTTCTACTACCCACTCTTCTAAGCCTCGTGTAAAGTAACCGTTTGCAAGCATTTCCACCTGTGGAAATTCTTGCCCTCCACTCCAGGACACTGTTAGGTTCTCCGTTGACCCATACTTTTTTTCTAGAAAAAGGTTCCATTGTTCTGATAATCGGTCCCTGTAAATTTGTGGAAGCATGTCGATTACTCCGCTGAGCCAGCCTTGTATTAGGCCTTGCTCGTTAACTATTTCTACAAACGCTACAGCTGGATCCTCAACGTAAGTTAATCCAGTGTAAGGATTGTAATGAGTTAAAAGCTGTCTGGCATACTCTTTTTGGAGTTCTTGGGTTTCGTCAATAAAGAATCCTAGAACCTGCTGGTCCTTCCAATCCACTGTATCAATTTCTGATGACAATCCATCTGCACTTGTAAGCCTTCGAGACACCAGAAGATTAAGGTCCGTGTATACGCCGTTTTCTTTGAGGCTAGCTATGAAATAGTCTAAGCGATCAAGAGCCTCTTCACTCAAATACCTAGTATTTCCATAGGATTGGTCAAAAATGTTAAAGGATTCCCAAGAAGCATCCATGTGATGAAATCGAACAACGTTGACACCATACTTAGCTAGTCTCGCAGCAATTTTTTCAGATTCTTCTTTTTCGGGAAAAGCAGCTCCAGCACAAATATTCACTCCCAAAAATTTTATTCTCTCTCCGCCATTGTAAAGGTGTCCGTCTGCGCCTGCTTGAACCCATCCAAGCCTTCCTGCTGGTTTATCAAGATAATGGCTGAGGCTCACGATTGTCTCTTCAGAGTCGTCCCAAGGTAAATAAAACGGAAAAAGATTCTGTTCAGGTTTACTTTGCAGCATAGTATTCGCAATAAACACGGTCAACAAAATCACCCCAAGAACAACAATGAATATCTTTTGTTTGTTCATCAATAATAACAAATGTGTTTAATCCAATAAAATTTTAGGTTAAACAACTTAAAAACATGTTTAGATATTTTTTTGTGAAATATGATTCTCTCAGACTCTTCACTTAGATAAAAAAACACTTTTAAAATGAAGGATTCTTATATAGAAAAATCAGGTTTCCAAAATATACAATAAAAAATATTTTATGAAAAATATTGAATAAAAAATGTTTCCATTATTACGCTTAAAGTGATATCACGCATCACGACATAAACGTGATTTATGCTAGAATTTTCGGTTGTTTTCGGTCAATACTTTTTTGAGTTGATTACAGCCTGTGGATTTTAGGTTCGTGGCTTTTTTTTGGTATGGTGATCTCGAGTACGCCATTTTTGTATTTTGTAGTCGTTTTTTCTTTGTCGATATTTTTTGTTGGAAGAGTCACGGTCTTGTTGAATTTCTTGCCCTTGATTTCAACCTTGTCTTCTTTGAAATCCAGTTTAATGTTGTCTTCTTCTTCCCCTGGCAATTCAGCAAAAATCCTTATGGTACTGTCTTCTTCAAATAGGTCTGTCAATGGCTCGCGGATTTCTCCCGAATCATCTGCGTTTAATTCTAGCGGTTTTTCTGGAAGCGGTTTTCTTGTTCTAGGTCTAAGCGGCTCAACGGGATCAAACGTTTCGAAGGGCTCGTGTGCCCAGAATTTTCCTTGAATTATGAATCCTTTCACTCCTGGTTCATCAATTTTTTTAATGTCCCAGCTACCTTTTAGTTCGTTATTTTTGATAGCTTTCTCAGTCCCATCGATTTCTTTCTGAATTCTGTCCATAAACTGCTTGTTGAACTTACCAAAGTCTTCAAACAATTCATCAAAATTAAAGAATGAGTCCACTCCTTCATTCACCTCCTTCATATGTTTTCAAATTCTTCAAGAGCTTCTATTAAACGTCTTAAGGCAAGGCTCATCATCATGAACTCGGTTTCTCCGAACTCTGAGAAGCTATACTCTCCTCTGCCAGTCTTCTTTAGAAGTCCGCCTTCAGTCAGTTTCCGAGCGTTCTCCCAGACAAGTTTCGGGTTTAGGTCCAAGTCGCGCATGAATTCGGCGAAAGTTACAGTTTGGTCCTCGTCAACCAAGAGGTTATTCATCATTCTTAAACGGGTTTCATGCGACAAGGCATCAAAAAGCTTTGAGAATCTGTTAGATTGATCCTCAAAAGATGACATCTCATCCTCAAGTTGATTCCTTGACCAATCTTTAGTGGACAGTGGTATCTCGATGAGAACGTTATCGTTTTTAGATAACAACAGCCTCATTCCAACAAGTTTTT
>CAZRIK010000020.1:0-24641 GCA_964600125.1 uncultured Candidatus Bathyarchaeia archaeon | reverse complement strand
TCAAGATTGTCTTGCATGGTTCGATTTTCGGGTTCCAGACAGTCTGAAAGAAGCCAAATCCATTATTGTGGTCGCGGTTCCGAGACCTCAAACTCAAGTGACTTTCACTTTTAACGGAGAAACCAAGGCGCTCACACTGCCTCCGACCTACTTAGGATACGATGATACAAGAAAAAGAATAGAAGCCCTCCTCTCCAACATCCTGAGTAAAAAGGGATACCGAATAGAAAGTACAAAGATTCCCCTAAAGCTTCTGGCTGCAAGAAGCGGTCTCAGCTCTTACGGGAGAAACAACGTCTGCTACGTTCAGGGGATGGGAAGTTTTCTGGAACTTGTGGCCATCTACACTGACATGCCTTGCCCTAAAGACAGCTGGCAAGAGGCAAAGATGATGGAAAGCTGCCAAAACTGCTTCGCCTGCCAGAAGAAGTGCCCAACCGGCGCTATCGCCCTTGACCGTTTCTTACTTCATACCGAGCGATGCCTCGTTTACCACAACGAGAAAAAGGGCGACGTTCCGTTTCCAGATTGGATTGACCCTTCATGGCACAACTGCATCATCGGGTGCCTTCTCTGCCAAAGAGTCTGCCCTCAAAACAGAGATTTGCTGCAATGGTTCGAAGGGAACGTGGAGTTTTCGCAGGACGAAACTGCCTTGTTGTTGAAGGGTGTGACTCGCGAACAGCTGCCCGCTGAGACCGCGGAGAAGCTGCAACGCCTTAACTTATTGGATGACATTGGTATTTTACCTCGAAACTTGGGTGTTTTTTTCAAAAAAACTGGGAATTAAAAAAGCTTTTAACAATTCTAGTTAGTTGCTGGATTACCTGAACGCATTATTAGGAGAATATAATTAGCAGAATATAGCAAAATTTTTTGAACAATAAGTAAATGTGCAAGACCCTGTAACTATATACTCTGTTAATGTCTAACCGAAGACGAAAAGAAAACCAAAAACAGAGAAAATGGCAGTCCCTGAAAGCTGAGAATCACAATGTCATCCCGATTCAGCATCTTCATTCCCGTCTACAAGGAGTCGGAGTTACTTGAGCCATTACTTGACAAGCTCGTCACGGACACGTATGAAAAAAAGGAAATCATCGTCGTCGTGGACGAACCGACAGAAAAAAGCCTAAGCTTGGCGCAGAAATACCCGAATAATGTCCGTTTCGTATGGAACGGGGAAAGAAAGGGCAAAGTTAACGTGTTGAACGAAATAGTGGAGCAATCAAACGGCGACGTTCTGTTTTTTCTCGACTCCGACATTAAATTAGATGAGAACGCTGGTGGCATGCTTGAGTCAATCAGTCGGGAGATCGAGGACGCCGAGATTGTCGAAGTGAAGAAGGACGTGATCCGAGATTCTTTTCTGGCAAAAATCGTAAGCTACGATTACTTGGGCTTCAATTTCACCAACTGGTTCTTCGCCAAAAAGCTCAACAGATGCGTAGGCTTGAACGGAGCAGCCTTCGCCATCAGACGGGAAACATTCAAGGCGTTAGGCGGTTTCAGAAAGGTGATCATGGAAGACCTTGACATTGGCACAAGGTCCTTCATAAAAGGAATCCGATACAGGTTCATAAACAACATACACATTTACACCAAGGCGCCCTCGTCGTGGAATGACTGGTTTAAACAGAGAAAAAGGTGGGCGCTTGGAAGCGCGTTATGGTTTAAGGAATACTTCAAAGACTTCGTGAGAATCGCTAAGGCTCATCCTGGCGTCCTGTTGCCTGCTTTGCTTTTCGTTTTTCCCTGCTTGCCCTTTTTTTTGGTGACTCTCGCGATGCCTGACGACTTTTTAATTAAGGGAATGTATTTCTTACTTCTCTTTCTTTCGACGCAGACAACCCTGCTTTTGACTCCAGCCGCCTTCACGTCCACCTCGTTAGCTTTTTTTAGGAACCTTTTCTTGATGACGGGAAGTGTTGGCGCTTGTTCTTCCCTTTTCTATCTGCTCTCTAGGAAGATAGGTTTTTCTTTCAATCCCTTGGAGTTTGTACTCTTTTACTTGCTTTACTCTCCTCTTTGGCTGCTATTGATTATCACGAACCTTTCGAAAGTCTGTTTCAAGCAGACGACAGCAAACATCGACTGGAAAATCTAGCCTTTCAGCATATGTTGCAGTCCAAAAACAGGCTTAATACCGCATAATTCAGAAGAATAAAGAAGATTTTCTGTTCCGCAATGTTGTCAGTTTCATTGAAATAGAGTACAAATACAGTTGTTAAGTAGGTATGCTGGATGAAAACCCCCAATAAGTATATCATCTACACAGCACACAACCCAATTGTACGTTAAGCTCAACTGTTCACAAACAGTTTAAATTCAGGGACGAAAAAAGGTACTTCAATCACTCAAGAAACAGAAGGATGTGCAATGAGCTCTGAGGAAAGAGGAAGGTCAAGCTACCTCGACCTGCTTATAACGACGCTGATGGAGCACGAAAAAAACTTAGATGCCATAGTAGAAAAGATGGAAAAGATGATGGAAGAGCTCAAAAAAATCCGTTCTGAACCTAGTTCAAAACCTGAAAAAACCGTCGGTGCGAAGATATCTACCATAAAAGAAAAAGCTAAAAGCGGTTCATCCGAATCTGGGTCAGACTCTCTGGTTTACATGAAGATTAAGCTTGACCGTTCAATAGACGACATAATTAAGATAATTGAAGCCTTGAAAGAATAGCACTCTGACCCTGAACCTTCGGTTCATACTACGTGAACCATCTTGATAGTCAGTATTTGAAAGACTGTTAGGTTCATAAAGCTTATAAACGATTTTTTCCGATTAAGACTTCGGCGAGGAAAAATGGCCAGAAGATCACAAATGGAAATTTACATCGACATCCTGAAAGCAGTCGCTGAAGGAAAAAAGAAACCGACACACATCATGTACCGAGCTAACCTTTCCTGGACTAGGCTGAAAAGATATATTGACTTTCTCATAAGTCAAGACCTTCTTCAAGAAAGGATCACTGAAGGTTCCAGCGTCTTCGCGTTGACAACGAAAGGAAAAGACGTCATAGGATACTTCAAGCGGATCGAAGGCGAACTGTACACAAAGAATAAAGCCCTCCCATCCGAAGTTTACGTGCAATTCAAATAATGCGCCAAACGGAATACTGATCCACGGATTTCACTACCCGCCTTCATTTTTCTTTTTAATATGCGTAAAGCAGATAATTTCATCTAAAGAATCTTTTTGACCAACTTTCATGAGTTCTGCATACGACAAACTGTTAGGTATTTCAGTAGTTTACCATTTTTCAAAAAAGGAGTAAAAGTAAACTTCGTTCAGTCGTCTAATTTCATTGAGTTTTTGTCTGGTCTGATTTGTGTAACATCAGGTTTTCAGTTTTGTCTAACATTCAGTGCTGTCCTAGACCTGTCTGATTTGCGTGACAATAGAATTTTCCGTTTGAGTGACAATACACAATCCGTGAAGACCCTGTCTGATTTGGGGCGCAAAATTTCAGTTGTTTTGGGCGCAAACATGGACGATCGCTCATTTCTATATGGTCTGATTTGTTCAACAACCGAAAATGCTGTTTGAACAACAAATCCCGCGAGAACTGTCTGTTTTGTGTGACATACGAGTTTTTGTTTTATGTAACAATACAAAAGATTGTGAAAATGAAACCGTTTTAAGGCATCATTGTCTCGTTGTTTTAGTGCAATTGAACCTAATTTGATATTGGTTTCTCGGTTAAACGGAATTCAAAAAAAAGTCTAAAAAAGCATTCTAGCAAGATGCATTGCGTTTTAAGGTTCGGAGTTGGCTTTTTCGAGAGCTGGAAACCTATACACCCTTTGAAGTGCTCCTCGCTCCTTAAGTTCCTTCACGATAAGGTTTCGCAGCCACTCAGAGGCCGTTAAGCCTTCCACTTGGGATTCCCGAACAACAGCTTCCTTTATCACTGGCGTAACACGCGTACAAAGAAGGTCCTCTTTTGAGTCTCCTCCAATCTTTGGCATACGTCATTGCCTCAGAACATATGCAATGAACACGCATTTAAAAATGCTCTCCTCTGAGAAACGGTTTATTTTCATCCACCACATTTTTTGGTACTCGTCTTAATTTTCTAAAGGAATACAGCTTTTAGGACGCCGAACAATGAAGCGAAGAAACCTAATTGCAGCCCATAAATGTTCAGAGACGGATAAAGCAGAATAGCCATTGCTCCCCCAGCCACAGTGAGAAATGCTCCTTCAGCTATGCTTCTGATTTTGCTGCCTTCGGGAGGCCAAGCGACAATTCTTCCACAACTTGGGCAGTGGACATGCCTGAGTGAATGCTCAGAGTCGAACCCTGAGATTTTTGCGTCGTCTTTCGGGGTGAGGTGATTACAATGGCGGCACCGATAATATTCTTTGTAAGAAGCCAGAGTTGGGAACCTTGCCACCGAGGACTTGCCTAGAGCACGTGTTTCATTATTGACTCCTAAATAGACCGACGTGTCGGCGTGTTTCCCGAGAGGCATGGACTGCCTGTTGCTTCAGATTATTAAAACGATTATGAAGAAAAAACACGCATGGATATAGCGTTTTTTAAATGTTTATGTCTAATATTGAGGTAGAATCTGTGGTTCGAACCCATAGTTCAGACCCATAATCTGAAGAATAAATACATACTCAGAGTCCAACCATGCCAGACGCAGCCTTCAACTAAAAAAGAATCAAATTAACTTATCCTATCCAATCGATCTGGAAGAACTGATTCTATATGTTAACGATGTTTTTTCTTTTGGTCGCTCGTTTCTGCTTTTTTTGTCCGTTTTCGTTCTATAGCCCTAGATTTTGCTGCTTTTTGAGCAGTGAGTGCGAAGCCACTAGAATCTATATCGTATGAAAAGGGCAGTTTGGTGTGGTTTGTTCCCCTCATCTTGAGTATCTTCAGCCTTCTGCACAGCATCTCGTCCTCGTCGAAGTATGTTTCCAAATGAATGATGCCGTCAGCAAGGAATTCAGAGATTCCCTCTCCCATCGAGAACGTGCCCCAAGGCTGGTCCACAATTAACAAGGATATGCAGTTCGCCTTCTTCAGGAACTTGTAAAGCAGGTGAACCATAACTCGGATGTCTATTGACTCTTTAAGCCCCATACCAATAGCTGAGAAGGAATCCACGACCAGTCTGCTGGCGTTAAGATTGGCCATCGTTTCCATTATCAAATCAAGGTTCTTCTGAAGCCCAGTTTCCTTGGTAACGGAAAGGTCAAGAATGGAAATTCTGCCTTCTTGTTCTAAACGTTCAAAGTCCCAACCGAACCTAAGCATGTTCCGCAAGAAGGTGTCTTTTGTCTCGGCAAAGCACACGTATACTCCTCTGGCGCGGTTCTTCATTGCGCCATTATAAAGGAACTGGGCTGAAAAGGTTGTTTTTCCCGCGCCGGGGTAACCGACAAGGAGAATCATGCTGTTGTTTGGGAAGCCGCCTTCTATAAGATCGTCGAATTTCGGGATGCCTGTTGGGACACGTTGAATCATCATTTTCGGTTCAGCCTACAATAATGGAATGTTGCATTTTGTCAGTTATATAGATTAGTTAATATTATTCGTATAAAAATTTTTAGTATTCGAAACTATATCCTCTCTTCGTTATTTCAGGAGATTAACATGGATTTAAAGTATAAAAAAAATGTTGCGTCCAAAGCCTAAATGCGAAATTGTGCAAAAAATGGCTGCAATTAGTGTTATGAACACTTTCGAACACTTTGGGTAAACACAGTATCATATACTTAAGTCTCTGCATCACGCTCTTTCTGGATGTTACCTAATGAGTTTTATGATAATATCTCAGCAAGGCTTAACAAAAAGCACACATTCGCAGACTCTTCGAGCAATAAAGATGCCTGAATTAATGACGGATAATGAGCCAATTTCTTTATACAAATTTATGTCAATTTTTAAGACCGTTTACAACTGTAAACATTTGTATATCAAGAAGTATTCAGGAAGTAGACCGCGGTCTCTGAAAAACCTTGATATGAGAGATAGAGCTTGAATATAGTTCAAGAAATACAGTGAGAAAAACTAGTTTAAAAACTATTATTGAGCAAACGAGAAATGATACACACATCAACTGAAAAAGAAAAGCCAATGTTCCGCCACGCATTGGTCCTCACGTGCTTGGCACTAATCATAGCTCTATTCCTGGCAACAGGTTATGCTTGGGACCTAACTGCTAGGACAGCAACTAGTGTTCTCGATCTCTCTGGCATTTACACGCAATACGTGGGTCAACAGTATTTGATGTACGTAAGGCTGATGGATGGAAGCGTCGTCGGATTTCAGGTCCTGATGGAATGCTCCGGGCTGATTACCCTCCTCATCTTCACTTTCGTGTCAGCCTTCACTATAGGCTTGCTTAAAGGAAACTTGAAAAACAAGATAATCTGGTTCGTTTTAAGCGCGTTTGTAGGCTTTGTTTGGAACATAAGCCGTCTTGCCGCTGTCATAGCGGTGGCCTACAGTTTTGGGATAACCGCTTTTTCTTTTGTCCATTTTGTTTTGGCGCCCACCATAGATTTCGTTTGGGTAGTCTCAGCGTGGGCTCTTGGGATGTCGTGGCTTAAGAGGGAGGCACCGCAATGATTCTGACCATTATCACAGCAGTCCTCTTTCTGGTCATGATCGCCTACATGTTTAGGCATTTGATTTTCACATATTCGGTACTGTTCGGAAAGTCGCAGTCATTCGTAAAGTCCTTCAAGAGGATTGCCGGCGTTTTCATGCCTAAAGTAAGTATCCTCATCCCAGCGCACAACGAAGAGTTCGTGATAGGAAATCTGCTTGAACGTATGACGGAACTGACCTATCCGAAGAATAAACTTGAGGTAATATTGGTTGACGACGGATCAACTGACACAACTGGCCAGATAGCAGACGACTACGCAATGAAATTCGGTTTCATAAAAGCAATTCACCGACCAAACGGTGGAGGCGGCAAGCCAGCTGCCCTGAATGACGGAATAAAATTTGCAACTGGCGAGATTATTCTGACGTTCGATGCTGATTATTACCCGCAGTTAGACATAGTTGAGAAGCTCGTTGCTCCCTTTGTTGACCCTGAGGTTGGCGCGGTTCAAGGACGAGTCACAGTTCTGAACGAGGAAGACTCAATCGTCTCGAAAATAGTGACCCTAGAAAGGATAGGCGGATACAGGATAGACCAAGAAGCTAGAGACGAACTTGTGCTCATTCCCCAATACGGCGGAACCGTAGGGGGATTCAGAAGAGACGCATTGGACAAAGTTGGCGGATGGGACAGGTACATGTTGACTGAGGACACTGACTTAACAATAAAGCTGGTCCTGAAGGGTTATCAAGTCAGGTACGTAAACGACGCGGAAGCTTACGAAGAAGCTGTGACAACGTGGAGAGCATACTGGAACCAGAGATACAGGTGGGCTAAGGGGCACATGCAATGCGCCATGAAACACCTCAAAAACGTCGTCAAGGCACCGTACCTAAGTGGATACGAGAAGACGGAGCTTGTCCTCCTCTTGTGCATCTACTTTATGCCCATCTTTGTATTAGTAGCGTGGGGAGTTGGATTAGCTTCTTACCTGACTCACGAAGAAACGTTTCTTTCGTTAAACATCAGAGCATACTATTTCTTCACTCTATCTGTATTCACTTACAGCACAGTCGGCAACTTCGCCCCATTCTTCGAAGTTGGCTCAGGAGCTTACCTTGACAACAGGAAACGTCTCCTTTGGCTGCTTCCAGCCCTCACTTTCGCCTTCCTGATAATGGCGTTCTGCTGCACTAAAGCCTTAGTTGACTTGAGTTTGACGAGGAACGGAAACCACAAGTGGAACCACACACATCACAACGGCAACGGTAACGGAAACGGAAATGGATTCAACGGTAATGGTCACAATGGCAACGGATTCAACGGTAATGGTCACAACGGAAAGAACGGGAAAAACGGAAACAACGGCTTCAACGGATTCTACATGAACGGGAACGGGAGGACAGTTCATTGAACCCACTGATACTTTTGCCATTCGTTCTTCTGGGAGTTCCCTTTACTCCAACAATTCTTGAAGCCTTTAAACGAAAAGACAAGGGTCCCAAAGAGATTCCTGAACAAACCACATACGAGGAAAAGCCCGATGTTGACACCCCGTTGCTTGAACGGGCAAGAGAAGAGGCAAGGGTAAAAGTCTCCGGTGAAGTAATCAGGATAACGGGAGACGCAAGTATACCTGATGGGACCGAAGTAAAAAACCACATAGTAGTGCAGGGAAACCTGAAAGTAGGGAAGAAATGCCACGTCTACGGCAGCGTGAAGGCTTTTGGCGACATCGAGATAGGGGAGTCCTCAATCATCGAAGGCCACGTTCTGTCAGAAGGAATCATCATCATAGGGCGAGATTGCGTAGTAAAAGGCGTTGTCGATTCACTCAAAGACATCATATTAGAAGAGAACGCTGTCGTAGAAGCCGTCTCAACAGAAAAAACCGTAAAGGTCGGTTCTAACGCAAAGATAAACCGAAGAATATTATCAGGCTCTTCAATCGTTGCCTCTCTGCAAGAGGCACCGACAGAGGTAGTTGAGAAACCTGAAAAAACCGAGATTAGTCCTCAACCACAAGTTGCAGTACAACAACCTCCGGCACCCATCCAACCATCCGTCATAAAGGTAGTTCCACTACCGGAAGAAGTGAGACCTGAGATTCCTTTTGAGGTTCTAAATCCCGACGTTGGTCATTTCTACTTCTACGCTCCGACAAAGTATGGCAAAACATACATGGTTGCGAACTACGTCATTCCACAAATTCAAGGCAAAAAAAGAATCGTTGTCGTTGACCCACATGCGGAGTACCAGTTCGATTCGTACGAAGTAAAATACGATAAAACCATACCGCAAGTTGACAGCGACCTATTCAAAACTTTTCTAACCTTCAACGTGTGGGCTGACGTTGACCGAATAGTCAAGGACATGTTAGAAGCTGTAACGCAAGGCACGGGCGACCTCTCGATTCGTATGAACATAGTGGATGACAACGTAGAGAAGCTCATAGTAAGCGAGTTCCTGAAACGTATCACCCAAACCACGTGGGAGAAACCCATCCTTCTCATAGTTGAAGAGGCGGACAAGTATGAAGTCGTCAGCACCGTCACACGAGGAAGACACGCCAACTTACAGGTCATTCTGACAAGCACAAGAAAGCTTATGCCTGAAATCTTCTCCAACGCTCACTTAGTCTTAGGAAATATTAACCCAGCCCTGATTGAAGACTACGATCACCAAGCAGCCAAAGAAGTTTCTGAACTAGGAAAATTCGAGTTCATATGGGAAAAAGACTATCACGACTGGCGAAAATTCCGACTTGGCAAACAACAAACTGAAGAGTATCAAGCACCCGAAGAGAAAAAGCCGCTTGTTCCACAGGTTGTTGAGCCTATTCTCGGCGTTCTAGCTCCCGAAAAACCAGTCGAGACTATGGGAATAACTGAACGAATATTTTCTCATCTTGAAGATCGCATAAGAAAGTTTGACGAAGGCAAATCTGGCGTAGCTGAAGAGTCCAACTTGGGAGATTTGTCTCCTTTGGAAGCTAAAGTATTCAAGGTTGCCTCAAAATGCAGTTCAATTGAAGAAATGTGTCTCAGGCTTCTGATGGATTCCACTGAGGTAGACAGCGTATTAGAGGGGCTGGTAAAAAAAGGCTTCTTGGATGAAAACTTTAGACCTATGAAGCCATTTACGAAAGAACACGTTGAACCAACATCCGCTAAACAAGTGGCAAGACCAGAAAACCTACAGGCAACACCCAAAAATGCACCGTCAGAAGATGAACGTTCTAGAAAAGAACAGCCATCAGAGGACGAGCTGATCGAAAAGCTGATAGCGTCCAAAATGAGGGATGAACTAAAAAGCAAAATTCAGGTTAAAGAAGGCGAAACCATCGAATGGGATCAGCCTAGAGACATTTTAAACGAATGGGAAAAACTTTCATCGTCACTTTGGGGTGCCAAAGAAAAAACGGAACCAAGCAGATCAGGTCTTAAAAAAAGTGTAAGCCGAAAGAAACGCCGAACCGTTGAGGGTGAAAATTCCGAAGACCTTTCTAAGGAGTGAAAATAGCCATGTCTCGCCGCTCGTTGTTAATAACTGGTGTTCTCCTCGTTTTGCTCGTTTCACCAGCCACTTTAGTTTACGCTTACTCGTGGATTTTCCTGGGCAGCGACCCGATTGGCGAAACCACGCCTCCGGGAGACATCACGGGCATGTACTTCTACAACGACGGCTACTATGCTTATTTTAATGAGACTCTTCGCGGTGCTCCGAACGTATCTCAGTTCACATACGCTGTTTACTTGGACAAGCCACGTTTGGGCACTTTCCTCTTCGATTTTAGGCTTGTATATTCAACAGCTGGTTCTAAGCTGCAGAAATGGAGTCTGTCCGGATGGGTAGACGTTGAAAGCATAACTGTGACCACAAGCACCTCTCCAAACAGCATAACGTTCAAGGTAAAATTGTCCAGCATCGCAAACCCCACCGTTCAACAGGACACTGGAGTCACCTACGTCAACACGCCGAAAAGCGTCAGCGTCGGAAAACAGTGGGTCAACTTTGTGTACGGTTCGAAAAACACAGTCGTTGGGAACGTGTCCTTCTCAGCTGACGCCACCAACTTCTACATCCAAATATTCATGAAATCAGGATGGAAAATAAAAGAAAGTCACGTAAAAGTTTCAATGGACCAGTTTTCATGGTCAGCACCAGGGCAATGGCCATACGCGCACGTGTTCACTAACTATGTTACATCTGATAGTTACACTATCCCGCTCAGCAACATAGGACACGGTGACTTGGGAACAACTTCACCTCTAGGAGTAGGAGTAAATGATGCCCTTTTTGTAATGGTTCAAGCAGCCATAAGAAGCAGTAGTGGAAGAGACGAAAGTGCCTATGCGTCTACTTTTAAAGGTATGTGTCCATTTGGAGATTGGGCATATGCCTACATTAGTCATGAAGTTATTCCTGAACTGCCTTGGCCAACTCCCCTAATCGTCGTTCCTGCAATCGCTGTAACAATCTACACTATTTATAGAAGAAGGTTCAAGCAACAATGATAACCAAACGCGGTGTTCTACTCCTAGACTTTCAGCTGGAAGGAAGATTCTAAAGGATTCAAAAAATGGTGCAAAGTGGCTAATATGATGAAAGCAAAAACATTCCGCACCCATGGAATATTGATGCGGGACATTTTGTTAATTCTTGCAGCCACAATTGTTGTAGTCTCCTATAACTTCAAAGGACCAACCAACGGTTCAGACGTTACAATGCATCTGTCAATAGTCAGAGTAATAATGGATAATCTCCCTTTTGTGCCACGGTGGAATCCTTACTGGTATTTTGGTACCCCAATGCTGAGAGTATACTCAGGTTTCCTGCATTACTCAATGGCATATCTCGGCTGGGGACTCTCCTTTTTTATTACCGAATTGCCGATGAATGAGCTTTTATCCCTAACTTTTTTGGTCTACACTTACATTATCTTTTTAATTGGCGCCCTATCCGTCTATTTTCTCGCCAGAGAGTTTGGAATCGGAAACTTGGGCGCCGTATCAGCAGTTTTTCTTTTCTTAACGTCATTTAATTTTATCAGCTTTTGGTTGATCGGTTCGTTTCCAAACATAACATCCCTTATGATCTCTCCCTTGTCATTGGCTCTTTACGTAAGGGCAGCCAAACGGAAGAATCTTTGGGGTGCCCTTCCAGTTGGCTTTGCCTTTGGAATCGTAATAATAACTTATGTCGGGAATGCTTTATTTTTTCTCTTGTTCTTTATAGTGATATCGTTTCTTTTGTTGATCCGTGACCCCAGCCTTCTCTACGTCCCTCGAAGAAGGGGGGAACCTCCCAAATACACACTAACATTGCCCAAGATTGCTGGGTTGTCTGCTGTCTCAGCATTGGCCATGTCAGCGTGGTGGCTGCTCCCTTTTTATGTGAGTGTTACGACAAGTTCATCCTCTTTTGCTGGTTCATTAGGAATTGTCTCTTCTGCAACACCTTCGAGACCAATCACAGACCACATTCTATTAATCAGTGGCTTTAATGGCGAAAATCTTTACACTCCTGGAATCGGGCACTTCATCTTGGTTCTCATATCCGTCATTCTTCTCGTGAAACTCTGGAGGCACCCAGCCACAGATGGAGTTTTCTTGACATTAGCTGCCTTTTTCCTCTGCTTTACCCCATGGCTGGGTTTCAATTTTTCGCCGATACCTTCGAACCGTCCACCACTCTTTTTTTCAATATTTGCCTCACTCGCTGGGGGATTTGCACTATCATACCTTTTTCATTCGTACAGCAGGTTTGTGAATAGAGTATCGAGCTTTAAGAGTATTATACTTCTGAAGTCAATGATACCAGTGTTAGTTTGTTTTTTTGTTTTGTTAGCAGCAACTTTCCCAACCTTTTTAGCCACTCACTCTCTAACAGAAATAAACTTGCCAGCTTGGAATGAAGCGATGGAGCAAACAGTGGAACCTGGCGAAAGGATAGGACTCGATGGTGGATACGACACGAACATTGCATCAGATGTTTGGGAGTCTGGAGGAGGATCAATCGAAAGCATGTATGTTTTGAACGAGTTTGCCTACAAATATTGGTATTACATCATTTACAAAAAGGATGCTAGATATCTCCCCTACCTTTCAAGAAATTATAACACAAGATACCTAATTGGAATAAACATAGAAGGGCTTCACAAAACCGACTCAGGCTTTTATGAAGTAAACAATTACAGCTCGTCGATTGCGGAAAACATTCCGCAAGGATCACTAAAAGTTTTTCATATAGGCACACAAACCAAATATTCCTATCTTTTCACAGCAACAGCCCTTGCAGGGAATATTGATCCTATCCTTGTTGATGGAGGCGAATACTTAGAGGACTACAGTGCTGAGGATTTAGGGCATTTCAGTCTTCTTTACATATCTGAACTAAAACCCAGAAATGAACAAGCCTATGCAGCCTTAATCAATTCATACGTTGAAGGCGGAGGTACAGTCCTTTTTGACATCAACGAATTTCCGCCTTTACTCAGCGAGGAAATCATGAATCTTCTTCCCATAGAAGGTCTTTATACAACATCCTCTGATCTTCAGCTCGTCTTTTCACTCGTCTTTAATTGCTCTTTTTCCTTTTCTCCCCAGAACACATCACAAGCTCAAATAGCGTATGCCGATGGGTTGAGGGCAGGCGCAGAGGTTGTTGCTTGGGAAGAGGCTGGCAATCCAGTAATCGTCCGCACGATGAAGCAAAATGGTTGGATAGTGTGGACTGGCTTGAATTTTCCGTATCAGGTAATGCTTAATGATGATTCTGGAGGAGCCAAATTACTTGTCCAACTCATGCGTTTTCTTACTTCTCAAGAAACAGAATCAAACAAAGTCGTACATCCCGCTGATTTTTCCATAACATCAACCGACGAGTATGCTGTTAGCCTAAGCAACCCATCATTAGGCGATGGTATCTGGCTTAAAATGACTTATTATCCAGGCTGGGAAGCAGTCATAAAAGAAAGCCAAGAAAACCTCAAAATTTTCTTAGCAGGACCTCACGGAATGCTTGTTTTTCCTGAAAGAAACTCCGAAACGACGATTACCTTCTTTTTCGGGAAAACCCAAGATGTCGTTATTGGCGAAGTATTCAGCATTGGTTTCCTTATTCTGTTTTTTGGGTCTTGGCTTGTGCGGAACGTTATCATAAAATACTGGAAGATTCCCGTCGGATGGACGCACACGCCCCATAAAGGTTCGAACCTCAAAAACTCCGAAAAGAAGGCTAACATGCAACATTCTGTCAAGAGGGATGGGAATTGAAAGTTGCTCATGTTACACCTTATTTTCCTCCTGTAACTGGCGGCATCGAGACTTATGTCTATGAGCTTGTGACGAGGCTGGCTGAGAAATGTGAGGTCGAAGTGTTCACTTGTGGAAGAGGTGTGACAGAAAAAGCTGGAAAAGCCGTTGTTCACCGAATCAGGGCCATCGACGTGAAGGACCTTCCTCTGCGGCTGAAGATACCTTATCCTGTTCCGCCTTCGCTCATGTACCATCTAGCTAAGTCCAAGCCGGACATCATCCATGTGCATGGCCACGCTTTCTTCACGAGCTTCGAAGGCGCTTTGGCAGCTAGGCTAATAAAAAGACCATGTGTGATAACCATCCACGACGTAGGCTTAGCCTACATGGATTACTCTTTCATCAGAGGACTAAGACCAATCTTTGACTCAATACCTGTGCAATTTGCAATTGGACGAAGCGCCGTCGTCATCGCTCAGAACCCTGTGACCCGCGACTATGCGTCGAAGTTCAACCCCAAAAAAATTGTCATTATCCCACAGGGAGTAGACACAGAGCAGTTCAAACCATCCAATAATGAAGGACGATACGTAACGTTCATCGCCGCAAGGCTTGTTAAGCTAAAAGGAGACGAAGTGTTTATTCGTGCAGTGCCATTAATAGCAAAGGAAATCAAAGATGCCAAGTTTCGGGTCATAGGTAGCGGAGCGCGAGAAAATTACCTGAAAGAACTTGCATTTGAAAATGGCGTGGAGGACTTGGTCGAATTCACTGGCGCGGTTCCACATGCAGATGTGCCCCAATACTTAGCTGAAGCCAACATCGTTGTCTGTCCCGGGCAAACAGGACTCTTGCTTCTTGAAGCAGCTGCTATGAGAAAACCCATCGTTACGGTCAGTTATGAATGGGCTTTAGACGCTCTTGGAGACACAGCTTACTTTGTTCCTCCTGACAATCCTGGCAAGGTTGCTGAAGCAGTAGTGTATGCTTTGAAAAATCGGGGCGAAACTGTTGCTCTTGCTGAATCTGCTTATGAAAAGGTTAAGTCGGAAAGGAGCTGGGAGACCATGACACAGCGACATCTAGAACTATACAATATTATCTCCAAGGTTCATGCAACATAGCATACAGGAAGATGCTTCATGTCGACACAAAAGCCTGAAGTCTCAATCGTGATACCAGCATACAACGAAGCCCACAGAATAGAACACACAATAAAGCGAATCTTCAGGGAGCTGGCAGCCTTATCATTTGAGGTAATCATCTCTGAGGACGGAAGCACGGACAACACAGTCGACATTATAAAAAAATTAGCAGACGCACACAAGGGCAGGATAACCGTTCTTCAATCAAAAAAAAGGTTGGGTAAAGGCAATGGTTTCCTAAGAGGAGCATTCCACTCACATGGAAAATACGTAATTCTACTTGATGCTGATTTCCCCACAAACGTAAGCACAATAATCAACGAAATAAAATATCTCAAAGCGGGTTATGACGTAGTCATCGGCTCAAGGACTCATGAATCAAGCATTCTTGATCCGCCAGCTCCGCCTTTAAGGGAGGCAATGGGAAGGGTTTTCAACACGATAGTAAGATTGCTCTTTGGCGTTAAAACTCATGATACGCAATGTGGAGTGAAGGGGTTCAGAAAAGAGGTTTTTTCTATGATTGGTCCAATACAATTCACGAACTTCGTGTTCGATGTCGAGATTATAACAAAAGCGTATACTCACAACTTAAAAGTAGTTGAGGTGCCCATTTATTGGAAAAGCATGGCTGGATCTAGAGTTAGAATACTTAGAGATACTCTTCTCATGCTAAACGGATTAGTGAATATTTGGCTGCGGCTGCCAGAATACAGAAATAAATCAAAAAAGAAAATTGAATAGTGTCTTCTGAGACATGCCAACCGTTTTCACTCCAGTTGATCAAAAACTAAAACGTGTGGGAGAACATGACCCTGGATTAGATGATTAACAATTTTTACGATTATATTATAATTTTTTAAATAATATTGCGGATGTATGAGGAAGTAATACCGATTAACACCGGAACACAATATGTCCTTAACTAATTTAGTAATGACCCGTGGTTCCGATGCATCTATTTCAGAAGCTTTCATTCTTTGCTGAGGATCCCTAAGAGATGGATCAACACCATGTTTGCATCTTGTCCAGACTCCCATAGAATCCGTAACGTAAGTTAAATTATTGAAATCCACGTCTAAGTAAGCTTCGCCTAACAGGTTTACCTCATCTTTCAGCTTCGGATAATAATGAAAAATGTCAACGTTAATGATGTGTCCTTTGGAACCATGAGAACACACAGTTTTGATGTCTACACCTGACTGCTTTATTTTTTCTAGTTCAGATTTGAAAAGGTTGATTGATTGGTCCATGTTTCCTTTACATTTTTTTAGGGTCTCGTAATGGTATCCGATTTCATGCCCCATTTTACTGATTGACTTAATTATATTTATATTAAAAGTGAATGGCATATATCGAAAATAGTATGTGGCTTTAATGTCGTATTGGTGTTCGATTTTGGCCATATTTAAAGCTCTGGAAGGATTTAAGTCAACATCATGTCTTAAAATGATGAACTGATTGGATGGCTTTTCCATGATAAATTGTTCAACAGTGTATACTGATAGGTTGGATTTCTTTATTTCATCACAAATCTTTTGATACAAAGACAGAGGAAAATACACATTAGCCACCAAGTATTTTACTAATATCTTGATATGTCGGATTATATTTGTTTTGATAAAAGTGTTTACCATGATGTGTGAAAACTCAAAAAGGATTGGAATGGTTACTCATGGTCGTTATCCTTCTGACCCACGTATTGAGAAGGAAACTTCGTCCTTAATTAACGCAGGCTATCGAGTGTATGTTTACGCTAACGGTAACGTTACAGAACAAAAAAGAAGCTCATTCATGGACGTGAAAATAAGATACTTTGAGCTACAGCATACATTTTCCTATCTACTTTTCTTTCTTCCCAAAGCATTGAAGAAATGGTTTATTACCGATGATATAGAGATTGTCCATATTCAGGATACTCCAATAGCGCTTCCGACAATCATTGCTGCAGCTTCATTAAAAATTCCGATTGTTTACGATGTCCACGAAATCTGGCATAAGATGGTTGCTGAGGATGCTGTTATTCCCCTCTTACAAAAATTGCCATTAATAATCTGGAATAAAATTAGCGAGATTGCAGGTTGTAGAATTTCAAAGGCTGTTTTTACGACTTCTGACGAAATGGCTTCTTATTTGATTAACACATATAATATCTCTCGAGAGAAAGTTCACGTTGTCAGGAATGTATCGGACCACATAGAAATCGGGGAATCTCCAAAGATAGAGCTTCCAGCAAATTGCCTCAAAGTGTGCTACGTTGGCAACATGAACAGTGGAGAGCTTCTTTTAGACACTGTTATTGAATCTGTGCAATATGTACAGAATCGAACAGACCTTCGGATCTACTTCGTCGGTGAGGGCAAATTTAGACCACAACTTGAAGAATTGGCACGAAAGCTTCGCGTCGATGACTCCATTATATTCACAGGTTGGAAGCCAAAGAAGGAAGCATACGCCTATATTTTAGCATGCGACGTTTGCCTCCTCCCCTATCGAAGAACCTTCAACACCAACATAGGTAGCCCTCATAAATTATTTGAGTACCTTATTTTGGGAAAACCAGTAATAATGACCTCACTAACTTCATGTATTAGGTTACTAGGGGATATTGCCCTTATCTGGGATCCGCCAACTGCAAAGAGATTGAGTGAAATATACGAATTATTAAGAAATGACAGTCTTCGGAGAAAACTGGGAAACAAAGGGCAAAAATTGGTTATAGAAAAGTACAATTGGAAAATAGAAGAAAAAAGTCTAATAAAAATCTATGAAATACTAGCTCAACAAGATCCACTCAAGTAGACAACGCAAGTAAAATTTCCCTGTATTTTTCTCCAATCTTATTGGTGGAAAAATGTTCTGTGAATAATTTGTATCCTCTTTCAGCAACTCGTTCCCTCAATCTGTCGTCTCCTTTAAGTTGTAATATAGCATCTGCCAATGAACGTGGATCTCCCATGTTGCATAATAAACAGTTGTCTTCATTCTTTAGGAAACACTCATCGGTTGCAGCGGATTTACCGGTGATGAGCGGTTTCTTCATTGCTAGAGCTTCATATGCCTTGTTTGGGATTATTATTTTGGCTTTTTTTGTTATTCCGAATATTCCGAGGCATACATCTGATCTAGCAATGTATTCGGGGAGTCTCTCATAAGGTATCCACTTTGTATGGAAGGAAAGATTAGTTAATTTCAACTTTTGAGCTAATATGTATGTTGTATTGAAAGTTTGCCCTGAACCAAATATTTGAAAAAAAATGTCATTTTCCTTTCTCAATAAATTGGCGGTATAAATTATGTATTGGACACCATGTAATGGTATGAAGCCACCCCAGAAAATGATGCGAAAGATTCCATCATTTCTTTCTTCATTTTTTCTTGGATAAAAAACCTCATCATCTGTACCAACAAACACCCTTCTAAATTTGTTTGCATTTATGTTAAACTTTTTTTCAATATAATTAATGTGTTGATAAGTGTCTAATATACTGAGATTAGCTAATTCGTAACAGTATTTATCTATATAATAAAGCGACCGACCCCATAAGGACCTGTCAGAGACACGTTTTCTATCTTCAACTTCAGCCTCATACATAGATACATAGGAATCAAATACAATCGGTTTTGTAAAAAGAGCTTTTGCTGCAGGTATGGCATCGTGCTGAAATACTATTATGGCATCATAATTCTTAGCTTTTAGTTTTATTCGCCTTTTCATTAGCTGGAGATATTTTATGGCAACAGAAGGAATAGTATTTTTGAGATACTGCTCTTGATATCCATCTGAATCAGACACCAATACATTACATTCATCAACCTCAACATCGTTCCTTCTTAATCCCTTAACAACAACCCGATTTTTTGAAAATCCAAGAGGATATGCTCCGAAACAAAGTACCCTCATTTGACTAACTTCCAATGCTCTAAAGGCAAATCATGTATCCAGCTTGGTTTTAGTATTTCATATATAACCTTTTCATTTAGGAAGTTTGTTGTACAAAACATAGTGAACATGCCTATAGTAACATTGGTATCCATAGAAAAAAATATTTTGCCTTGCTTTCCGCTGTAAAACTGTTGTTCCAGAGAAAGTATTTGCCCAAGTTTTTCATTTTCATTGTCTGCGAGGCTTGAAAATCCTAGTTAAACAAGAATATATGGGTCTATGCAAAAAAACTACTCGAAGATTATAATTCATTATAAAAGATAATGAGGAAAAATAAAGTTTCAAGGATTTTTCAGGTGTTTACTGTTTACGAGAATTCGTAAAATTTTTTCGGACGCCTTTCCGTCTCCAAAAAGATTAATTGAACTGTCTCCTTTAGTATACTTATCATGAGCTAATTCTTCGCTCGCTTTCTTAACGATTAAGTCTTTTTTTGCCCCAACAAGGATGTTCGCGCCGAGTTCCAGTGTTTCAATCCACTCTGTATTTTCCCTTAAAGTGATGCATGGTGTGCATAGCCAGAACGCTTCCTTTTGCAGTCCACCTGAATCTGTGAATATAAGCCTTGCATGCTTAGTTAACTTTAACATTTCGCGGTATTTTACTGGAGGAATGAGGATGATGTTTCTGGCTTTCTCCAAACGTTTCAACAACCCAGCTTCGCCTAGTTTGTTTCTTGTTCTAGGATGAACGGGGAAGACGATTTTTAGCTCGTCAAGACTCATTATTGCCTCCACAATATTCGTTAAGTTTTGACAGGAATCGGTGTTCTCTGGTCTGTGTATGGTGAGGACAGCGTATTCTTGCCCTTCGAGACCTATTTTTTCGAGTATACTCTCCTTGTTGGCATATGGCTTGTGTTGAAGTAAAGCGTCATACATTGTGTCGCCTGTTTGATGAATCCAGTTTGTTACTATTCCTTCGTTCTTTAAGTTTTTCACGCAGTTTTCTGTTACAGCAAACAGTAAATCGGCGCAGTGGTCGGTTAATCGCCTATTAATTTCCTCAGGCATTCTCATATCGTAGCTTCTCGCTCCAGCCTCAACATGGGCTACTTTCAAGTGTATCTTGACTGCGGCCAAAGCGCCAGCAAGCGTCGAGTTGGTGTCTCCTGGAACAATCACTGTGTCAGGTTTAAGGCTCAGAAGACAACGTTCGATGCGCATTACCATTTCTCCAGTCTGCCAACCGTGAGGACCCGAACCCACGCCGAGGTTGGTTACAGGCTCAGGGAGGTTCATTTCGTCGAAGAAGCGTTTGCTCATTTCGTAGTCGTAATGTTGACCCGTATGAACAATGTCAATCTGTGTCCCCGAACATTTGGAAGCAGCATGAATTAAGGGCGCGGATTTTATGATCTGAGGTCTCGTGCCTAATATGAGTGCGCACTTCATTCTTTTTTATACCTTCAGCGATTTTATTTTAATCACGCATTTAACACATATATTATATATAGTGTGCTATACATGTACTTTCTAAATCTTAATTATGAAACATGAAATTTTTGTGGCGTGGACTGCTTACACACAATAATCCATTTAACAAGGCGATTTTAGGCGAAAAATTATTTCCACATAACTTAGGTCAACCAAAGGACGAAGAATCACAATTCTAGACTTGATTCAAAGACTGAAAAAGGCAGTGTAAATGTTATATTGATGAAGAAATCAATGAATTGATAGAAAAACTGCCTTAGCAGCCTTCATTACGAGGATTTAGGAAGTATTCCGGATGAAAATACTGATGATTCTCTCGGACAGTTATTTCCCAAACGACATCCGGGTGAAGAAAGAAGTTCGCACATTACTGAACAATGGTCACAAGGTCTCTATTATAGCTCTGAAACGAAAAGGTCAGTTTAAGTGCGAAAACGTTGATGGCGTAACAGTTTTCAGATACGGATGCCCTTTTCAACTGCATCTGGCTCTTCACAGGTATCTCGTCTTTTTTCACATTCTCCACATAACGAGAAAGATGAGCATAGATGCATTTCACGTTCATGACATGCCATGCGCTTTGGCATCGTGTCTCGCTGGAGTTGTATGCCAGAAACCTGTCGTCGTCGATTTGCACGAGGACTACACAGACATGATCATGTATAGCGTAAAGGGTTTTAGGGGATTGAAAAGAGCGGAGGGAATTCTTCTTTCAAAGATTCTGGGTTTTGAAGAATGGGTCTGTCTAAGGTCAGCGAGGAAAGTCATCATTGTAGTTGAAGAGTCAATCGGAAGACTAGTGAAAATGGGCATACCCAAGCAAAAAATCGTCGTCATCCACAACACGTCTGATCTCGAAGAGCTAAAAAACGCAACCAAAGATGAGATTAAAACTGAGGAGATTAATGGAAAATTTACGATTTCCTACGTCGGCGGCTTCTCCAGGCATCGAGGTTTGGACACGCTCCTGAAAGCTATGCCTTTAATCTGCGAAAAAATCCCTAACGCTCATCTTTTACTTGTTGGCGACGGTGAGACGAAGGGTGAACTGGTTAAGCTTTGTAATAACCTGAATATTGACAAAAATGTGACGTTCACTGGCTGGGTATCCTTCGAGGAAGCAATGAACTACATCAAGATAAGCGACGTGTGCGCGATACCCTATCACCGAACGAGACAGACAAACAAGTCTTTTCCGCACAAGCTCGGCCAATACATGTTCTTTGGGAAACCCATTCTCGTAAGCGATGTTGATTCCCTGAAAAGGATAATACATGAAACGAAATGTGGAATCGTGTATGAAGCCAGCAACTCGCGTGCCTTAGCAGAGAAACTGGTTGAAGCCACAGAACAGATGATTCTGAAGGAGATGGGCATGAACGCGAAGATCATGGCAGAAACAGAACTAAACTGGACCAAGACGTCCAAAAGGCTTTGTGGATTGTACGAGGAGTTGGAATCAAGTAAGCGAGATCTCCTTTTCACCTAAAAATCCCTTGAGTTGTAAGACAATGGTCACTGAGGAAGAACTTCTTGAAAGCATGATGAGGTTGCACATGTGGAGAGAGAGCTATAATGGCAATAATGTAGGCTTTGGACTCGATGAATATGCTCCTCGCTCGATGCATCATTATCCCGAGGCTTATGCTCTTTGGGGAAAAGGTTACCTAGCCTTGTACAGCCTTCTCGGCGATAAAGAGTTCCTTGCCTGTGCTGAAAAATGCGCTAAATGGCTAATGGACAATAAAAGTTCGCGTTACAAGAATTCGTCGTGGGGTCTTCCGTGGGAATGGAATGGAAGGCACAAAGACTATTCTTATCTCAGCACAACGGCTTTCGTAGGGTTCTTCTTTACCGATCTCTATAATGTTAACAGGCGTTTGGAATATCTCGAAACAGCCAAAAGTGCCGCAGGTTGGATAATAGAGGAAGACGGATTCGTCGAGGAAGACAAAGGTGTTTGGTTCAGTTACTCTGATCATCCTTCTCTTAGGTTTCCGATCTTTAATGCGGTTAGCCTTGCATGTGGCTTTCTTTCAGATCTCAATGTATGTTCGAATGTCGCTGAGTATGGTAGATTTGCTGCTGAATCCGCCAAATACGTCATGAATTGCCAAAATGACGATGGCTCCTGGCATTATAGTCCAACAAATCTGCAGGTTGACAACATTCATTTGGGCTACACTCTTGAGGGACTCTGTGCGTACTTCAGGAATTCCAGCAACATGACAACTAAACCAGTCCTAAACAAGGGCGGTCAATATCTTTGGTCCGAACTCTACAAAAGCAGTGGGTATGGAAAAGAGTATGTTGTGCAACCTTCAACCGAATGGAGAAGCCGTCTCAAAACAACCCTTAACGCCATTGGACTGCTGCAAGTTCCAGAAAGCAGACTTTGGGGGTACGCTGCAGCAATGCGGTCTTTTTCTCTGTTAAGTTATGTCGATCCGCGTTTTCTGGAATGCTCCTTAAAGATTTTTGGTTACACCAAAAATAAGCTGGCTTCGAAAGACAGCTACTATTATTTCAGGTCCAACAATGCGTCCTGCTACATAAGGCATCAATCGCACATCTTTGATTCGCTTGGCACAACCTGCGTTAGACTGAGAAACCTTCAGGGCTGATAGAGTTGTACGTGCCACGTGCGATTGTGAAACTGCTTTCTGACACGGCTGAAACTTTCACTCCACTTCCATATATCAGAGGATTACAGCGCGTAAAAATTTACGAGTTATTGTCAAAAACTCAGTATTTTCCTATTAACAAGATTCGAGAGTTTCAAGAACAGAAACTCAAGTCTTTAGTCAAACATGCATATGAGAATGTGCCTTACTATAAGCAGATTTTCGGAAGGAAAGGTCTTTCACCCTCTGATATTCGCTCAATTGAGGATTTATCGAAGATTCCTATCTTGACTAAAGACAATATTCGTAGATACTCACGTATTCTATACGCAAAAAACATGTGGCGTTTTATTCCTGTGCCCATTGAAACAGGCGGGACAACGGGAAAACCTTTACGAATATTTGGCGACATGCGTCAGCTCGACTGGCACATGGCTGTTGTTTGGAGGTACAGAAACTGGGCTGGGTTCAGGTATGGCGATAAATGGGTTGTGATGCGTTACAGATTCAGTGATCTTGAGCAAAAAACGCAATCGGGTGTACATTACTCAGTGAATGGGAACACGCTTTACTTATCATCATTTCACCTAGGTAAAAAGACTCTGCCAGATTATGTTATGTTGATAAAAAAGTTTAAACCCAAAGCTCTATGGGGTTTTCCCTCGATGCTCCACGTTCTCGCACGGTACATTCTCTCTAACGACTTTAGGGTTGGCATTAACGCAATATTCACGTCCTCCGAGACATTGTTTAGCTGGCAAAAAGAAACTATTGAAAAGGCTTTTTCATGCAAGGTCTTTGACTTCTACGGCTCCAACGAGGGTGTAATCTCTGCTGCCCAATGCCCTGAAGGAAACTATCACATTAACTGCGAGGTTGGAGTATTGGAAGTTGTAGATAACGAAGGAAGAAATGTTGACGATGGCCACGTAGGTTACGTGGTCGCAACTGGCCTTCACCACTACGCGATGCCGCTGATTAGGTACAAGCTGGGGGACTTAGTGAGGCTGTCAAATAATCCTTGTCGTTGCGGAAGGACTTTACCCGTAATTGAAAGCATAGAAGGCAGAACGGACGATATTATAGTTACTAGTGACGGGAAATTTGTCGGCAGACTCGACGAGGCTTTCCATTACAGCTATGGCATAAAAGAAGCCCAGATAGTACAAAAAGAAGCTGGAAAAATGGTTGTTAAAATCGTAAAGGATGGTACTTTTTCAATTCGTGACGTAAAAATTCTAGACGAGGAATTGAAAAAAAGATTAGGAAATAGTATGATGATAGATTACGAATACGTCGAAGACATACCGAGGACCACGATGGGAAAATACAAATTCGTAGTTTCCGAAGTAGCAAACAAGTACTTAAACGATATCTGAACTTTTTTTTTAAAATCTACGGATTTGCTGTGGACAATGCCTTTTTTGAAAACCTGTAGGCGTCTGAATCCATTGGGGTTTTAAAGAGTAGTTTTATAAGGTAGTTTTTGGCTATTACTCCATATTTAATCGGAGGAATGGCTTATCAGCTTCGAGTATGTTGTCGAAACCGAAGACCTCGCGAAATATTACCAGATGGGTCCGGTGACCGTTAAAGCGCTTGACGGCGTCAACATCAGAATCAAACGGGGCGAATACATTTCGATCATGGGTCCTTC
>CAZRIK010000019.1:0-25022 GCA_964600125.1 uncultured Candidatus Bathyarchaeia archaeon | reverse complement strand
GATTCCTTTGTAGCCGAGCTCGGCTACCTTTTTCAGGGTGCCCCAATAATCTTTTTCGAGTTCGCTTCTGATTATGCCGATAAGTCCAATCTGCAAGTTTTACATCCGTCCGTCTTGTCTGTATATTTCTTATCGCACGTGTACTAACCTATAAACGTTCGCAAAAAACGGTAAACTGTGCTTTCAAACGTATTCTGTTGTTTTCAAAAAATGTAAAATTGGAGGAAGAACTAAAAATATACAATTTTTCTATTTATTCTCATAAGGAGAAATAAAATATGTTAACCAGTATCTGGCTTCTGAAAAAAGGATAAAATTCTTAAATGCATAAAGCAGTGAAATATTCAATTGGGGTCTGAACTGCGTTGAGCGTTGAAGGACACAATTCTCCCAACAACTTCATCTTGAGAATAACGAGAGAAGAATGGTTCAAGCAGGTTTTCTCGATAAAAAAATATTTCCCAGGCATAAGCAGACGTTGGGAACCAAACGGCGCCATCCTTCTGGTACACAAAGCCGAGAACGGAGACTCCTTCGTTGGCTACGGCATCCTCGACGAATTCGTGAAGAGGGAGATGCTGCCTGACGAAAAAAGGCAAGAGTGCGAGACAATGGGCTGGAAAGGCGTCCTAGTTTTCAAGGAACTGTATAAGTTTGAATCTCCTCTAAGAATTAAAGACACTGTTTTGGGAACATCTAAAGCTAGAGGTAAATGTTTTCATGGTTTTCCCTTAACGCAGGAACAGGTTAACTCGATCCTTGAGGCAGCTAAAGAAAAAGTTACAATCAACAAAGTCAATTAGGGCTTCAAATTTTTTTCTCTTTAATCAATGACGGTATTCTGAGTTTTAGTGCTTCGTAAATGAGGTATCCTCCGGACATGCTCAGTAAGCCGTGGATTAGGTTGAACACGGCTGTTAGGGGAGTTGTCAAAAGAACCGCCTCAAACGTCATCTGGTAATACAACGGAAGAACTATGAGGTTCGCCAATGCCATGACCGCCACTCTTGCTGTGCACCCAGTGAAGAAAGAAGCAGGTTTTGCGAGTCTCAGGCGCTTTTTAAACAGTGCAAAGCCGATGAACATGCCGAGAACCGTGGAGAACTCAGCTAACGCTTTCATGAATGCGCTAACAACGTCTCCGCTGCGAACAAGGATTGCCAGCATCGCCACAATTGAGGTTGCGGTTCCTGACGTTAAACCTGAGAGAAAAAAGGACAGCACGATCGGGATTCCCGTGAAATCGAATTTCAGGTACGGGAGCCACGGGAAGGGTATTTTGAAGCCCGAAAATTTCATGGCGTAGTCGAAGACGACGACGAGGGCTCCCAAGATCGCCGTTTGGGCGATGAAGGTCGTGCTCATTTTGGCGTTCATTTCAGTCTCAGTTCTTGATTGAGTCTTGCCTTCTCTTTTTTAAGCTAACTACTTATAAATTGGTACTAGGGTGAAACGGATCGAATACAAAATAACATTTTTTTGTTAGATATACAGCACGATGCATGTATCCAGAAACTGCGTTTTCATGGTTACACTGATTTTATATCGATTCTGTCATTATGTTATGCAGAGGGATTGAGGCGAATGATTTTCTTTCAAAAAGCCCTAACCCGGAATGCTAAGGCAGAATGTATATCGGCTTTCTGATGGGACTTTTTTGGTCCACGCCTCCTTCCCTTTCTTAACTGTAACGGAACGACTATCGTTGCCATTTTGTTTGTTAATCAATTGTTCATATGCCGAGGCTCTGGCTGACGTTCTGGATTCCCTTCAGCGCTATTTCGAGGAACGCTTCTTTGGGTATTCCGAGTTCTTCGCAGACGACAATTCGGGTTCTGTCGACTCCTCGGGCGAAGTCCTTGTCCCTGAATTTTTTGGCTACGGTTTTCACATCAACGTCCTTAACCTTTTTTGAGGGCATAACCAAGGCGCAGGCAACAATCAGCCCAGACGCTGCGTCGGAGGCGATGAGTCCCTTGTCTAGACGTGACTTGGGCGTTACGCCGCTGTGCTCGTGGTTGTGCGCCTTTATGGCTGTCAGGGTTTCGTCTGGGACCTTGCCTTTAAGTATTTCTTCGGCTAATATTCCGTGTTTCTCGAAGTTTTGGGCGGTTTTTTCGTAGTCGATGTCGTGGACGAGTCCCGTTAGCGCCCACAGTCTTTCGTCTTCGTTAAGATACTTAGCCAAAGCCTCCATAATCGCCTCAACGGCAATCATGTGCCTGACGATGTTCTGGTTTTTTACGCTTAATTTAACAAGCTCCAAAGCTTCTTCGCAGTCCAAAACAAATCACTTTCAGTTCCAAAGATTATGATTGGGAAGTGATTGAAATTGAGCCTTCTTCGTATTGTTCAAATTCCCGTGAGATTCACGTGTGTTTCGTGCGTTTTGGCAGATTTTCTCGTGTCAGCGTTTTAGGGGAATTATATATTCTGAGTATCTCTTCTTTGGTGTTCGCTTGCAACAGCAAGTCTGCCCACGCCATCATCCAGACCCAGCGGGGCTGTTTTTTGAGGGTCTCGTCGGACGGCAGCACACTGAATTCCGAAAGAGCTAAGGGTTTGTTTTTCGCCAAGCTCACCATCCGCTCGTACCATTCTTGGCGGTATATTTCAGGGTGGTCCTTCACGGGGTAAATGTCTGAGCCCAGAATGTCCACGTATTCGTCGCTGGGGTAAAATTCTTCGACTCCTGGCCACGGTTTGTCGGATGCCCAGACCCAGAGTAGATTGTTTAGTTCGTGGTGTTCGGTGAAGTAGTGGAACAGCTGCTTGTAGAGGGCGACGTAGCCTTCGGGTCCTTTGCGTCCTCCCCACCAGAACCAGTCTCCGTTCATCTCGTGGTAAGGGCGGAACAGCACTGGGATGCGGGCTTCCTGCACTTTTTTCAGGATTTCCGCTACGATGTCCATCTGTTTTCGCCACGCTTCGTAGAGCTCGGTCTTCGGTGTCGTCAAGTCTTTCCACTGTTGGTCGGTTAGTTTGCTGATGACTCCGTTTTCGAACAGGCATGGCTCTCCGATGACGGGGTTCGCTTGGTGGTAAGTCATGGTTATTATGGCTCCGCTGTCGTGTTGCTTCTTGATTTCGTCCACCAGCCGCGCTCGGTACTTTATGTTGTCGATGTCGTGTCTTTCGTCGGAGAAGCCGAAGTCGCTTCCCCACACCGCGGGAAGTTTGCCAGTGATTTCGTTTATTTTGTCTGTGACGACGGACATACGCCCCATGAACTCGTGCTGCCCCGTGAGTGTCTTCTTTCCGCTGATGCTGTAGACGTATTTCAGCAGCTTCGCAGCTTCGGGGCTGGCTGTCGGATTAACGGGATTAACGGTTTTAACCATATGGAATACCTCTTTTAAGGTTCTCCAATGCTTTATGTATCTGCGAAGTTTAACTTAATTCTTTCCAGCTAACTGCGTCTTCGACCAATTATTCCAGTAACAATGATTCGATTTGTTAGCAAAAATGTCGTGGGCGACCCTGAACGGTTTTTCCTGTTAACATTATCTTAATATGCGACGGAGACGTTTGATTTCAGCTTGCTAACAGACGTAAAAAAAGTAAAAGTTTACAATGATTAAGGTCATGTCTTGCGGAGAGGCGTTTAAGATGACAAAAAACGTTAACATTGTTCGCGAAATTCAGAGGTTGAGAAGGGAGAAGCAGGCGGTCATTCTCGCGCACAATTATCAGCGCCCAGAGATTCAGGACATAGCGGATTTTGTTGGAGACAGCTTGGAGCTTTCGATGCGTGCTGCTGAGACGGACGCCAAGATGATTGTTTTCTGCGGGGTAACGTTTATGGCTGAAACAGCCGCAATCCTCAACCCGGACAAGAAGGTTCTGATTCCAGACCTGAACGCATTGTGTCCGATGGCTGCGATGCTTCCAGCTGAACTTGTGAAAGTCTACAGAAAAAGGTATCCCGATGCAAGAGTTGTTCTCTACATCAACACTTTGGCTGAGGCGAAGGCTGAGTGCGACGCGGTCTGCACCTCCTCGAACTCAGCTGAAATCGTGAACCGGATGGACTCGGAGAACATCATTTTCGGACCAGACGCGAACCTCGCCCAGAACACCGCGAAGTTCACCCAAAAACGCTTCATCAACATGCCAGCCTTCGGTTTTTGTCCCGTCCACAAACTCTTCAACAGAGAAGCCATTTTGGCGCTGAAGAAGGCTCATCCTGACGCTGAGGTTTTGGTTCATCCGGAGTGCAATCCCGAAGTCTGCGGAGTGGCTGATTTTGTCGGAAGCACGTCCAAAATGTGCAGGAGAACGAAGGAGTCGCCAGCCAAAAAATTCATCGTCGCCACAGAGGTTGGCATAATTCACAGGATGCAGGCTGACCGAAAGGACGCCGTGTTTATTCCCGCCTACGATGAGGCGGTTTGCGCCAGCATGAGGCTGCACACTCTTGAGAAGCTCTATCTTTCGTTGAAGAACGAGCGTTACGTCGTGAAGGTTCCAACAGACATAGCGAACAAAGCCCGCAAGGCACTCGAAATCATGCTCAAATAAGCCCTTAAACAAAAAAAGTTAAGTTACCATCATGGCAATTCCGCATAATTCAGGTTGAAGAAAAGCAATATTGCTCAGCCTTCGACTGGTCTGATTTGTTCAACAATAGGAAATGCTGTTTGACCAACAAACGCTTAAGCTGAAACGACCTGTCTGATTTGATCAACAATAGATTTTCAATTTTGTCTAACAATTCGCACTCGGTCCACCTGTTTTGTGTGACATCAGTTTTCAAATTTTGTGTGACATAACCTAGCCTAAAAGGCCTGTTCTGATTTGGGGCGCAAATTTTCGGTTGTTTTGGGACGCGAGCAGTGAATGTTTTTTAAAAAAAGGAGGATATTGCATGTAGGGTCTTCTTTGGGTCATCTGGGGGCTACATTGCTCTATCGAGCACGTAGTAGAACGCGGTGGAGAAGGCTTCGATTATGATTACTGCCGCGATTGAACCGACGATTTGGCCTGTCGAGAAATAGGTTACTAAAAGCGCCACCGGGTCAACGACTAGCCTATACAATATGGTCTTTTTGACTGAAATTTTGCGCGGACGCTTGGAAATTGGCGGGACATCAACACCACACCTTGTGAGACAAAACCTAATGTTTGAAGCACGGTATTTAAGGTTTTCAGCCTCTAATCCGCGAAAGCGAGTACAGCATTAAAAAGGTGGTCCATGCTCTCCTTCTCCCATGGGTCTCGGGGGAAAGGGTGGCAGTCTACCTTTGAATCCCCTTTTCTCCATCTCCTTGTGGATTTTTTGCCATTCGCGGCGTGTCAGGCGGTGTCGGGGAGCCAGATGCTTGTTAAGTGCCTGCATGAAGGCTTCCGTGTCAGGGGGGCAGCCGGGAACGAACGTTCCTTGAAGTTTGTTGTAGAAGGTCGGGGCTAGGCAGTTGCCGCAGAGTATGCAGGCTGAGCCTTCTTCCAGAGGAGTCGGTAGCTTTGCTTCGGGACCCATGAGCACGTACAGCTTCGTCTTCGCTGAGTTTATGTCGTACCTTTGCAGCAGCACGGTGGAGAGGCGACCATAGCAGCCTGTGCAGGCGCCTTTGTTGATTATTTTGACGTTTTCGCTTTCCTTGTTGATGTAGTCGACCATGTTCACCGTCTTCGCTCGGAAAGCCTCCTCAACCGTCAACCCCAGAACCCGATGCTTCTCGATGTTGGATGAGCCTAAGCCGTGTTCCTCCGCCCATTTCAAGTAGCGTAATGCTTTGGGGTTTGCTCCCATAACCTTGGCTGCGACGGCGTCAACCAAGACCGCGTTGTCTCCCGCCATGGCGAGGTCCATTTTCTGCACCTCGAACGCGGGCCAGTGGTGGGTCGAGAAGCCTCCGTCGACCACGACTAGGCTGCTGGGTTTGACGAGGTTCAGGTCCACGATGATTTCTTCGATTCTGTCAAGCTGGTGGTAGTTGATGCGGTCCTGCATCTCGAGGGCGCCGTATATGTTTTTGATGGCAACGGTTACGCCGACTAGATGGTGGGTCTTCAACGTTCCCGCGTTGATCAGCACGTCGCATTCGACCAGTTCTTTTGCGACCTTCACCTTCTCGAAGAAAACTGGATTCTTGACGTTAACCTCGATTCGGGGGCTTTGCCCAAGATCGACCCATTCGCCTCCCTCTTCCCTGACGATTTTGGCAACAGCATCATACAACGTCATGTCCCAAGAGGTTACAGCGTCGCCGACCAAGACCTGCGAGGCTCCAGCTGACTTCGCCATCTTCACTAAGGTGCGGACGGTTTCAGGATGAACCGTTTCGCCCGTCTCGTAGGGGCTGCCGTCAACAAGGTTGGCTTTGATGAGAACTTTGTCGCCTTTTTTTACGAATTTCTCTATGCCGCCAATCAGTTGGATGGCTTTGGTTACGCGGTCTACGACGTTTTCTCCCCTGACAATCGAAACCGAATATTTTTCGCCCTTAGTCTTTCTGGGGGACGTTTCTTGGCGCGACATGTTTGGTCAGGCAGGATTATTTGGTGGAACCTTGATTTAACGCATGTGAACTTTTTGGCTGTCCTTTTTGATTCCTTTTTTTTAGTTGAAGAAGTCTTCGTCTCCTTCAGGCAGGTGTTTCCTTGCGGCTTTTTCGTTGAATTCGACGCCCATGCCTGGTTTGTCCCAGACTTCTACGAATCCGTCCTTCACGACGGGGTTTGGCAAACCTTTGACTATGTCGTACCACCATTCTGGGCGCCCAATCGGGTACTCGAAGGCGATGTAGTTCTTGGGCAACGTCGCGCACATGTGAACGAGAGCCGCGAGCCCGAACAGCCCGTTGAAGACGCCGTGCGGAGCCACGAGGATTCCGTGAAGGTCAGCGTACTCAGCCGTCCATTTAAGCTCCGCTATGCCGCCTATGTCGCAAGGGTCTGGGCCAATTATGTGGACAGCATGTTTCTCGATGAGTTCCTTGAAGTTTTGTCTGAGGTAGATTTGCTCGCCCGTGTGTATGTTTGTGCTCGTGGAACGGGTGACCTCGCGGTAAACGTCAGCCAAAGTGTAAGGCGTGTAGTCGCCCGTAATCATGTCCTCTAACCACATCACGTTCAGCGGCTCCAAAGCCTTGGCGAACTTTATCGCGGAAGGCACCACCCACCCTGGACCGCAGTCGAGGGCAAGCCCGACCTCGTCTCCCAGAACATCCTTCATGGCTTTCACGCACGCGACGACGTGCTTGAGCCCTTTTTCGGTCAGGAGTCCGCGGCTTATGTACGGTGAGCCGTTGTCGACTTCGCCGTAGAAGAAGTTGGGGATTACGTTGTGCATTCCCGCGTGGAAGGCGACGGGCTGCTTGATGATTGTGAAGCCCTCCTTGGCGTTCTTCATCTTCTGCATGACGTCAGCGTAGTCTTCGGGCGTGGTTCCCTTCATGGGGAATCGTACTCCGCCGTTGTAGACGCGGACCTTGTCCCTGATTTTTCCTCCCAGAAGCTTGTAAACGGGCAGCCCTGCGGCTTTTCCTGCGATGTCCCAGAGTGCCATTTCGATTGCGGACACTGCGCTTCCCCAGGGTTTGTAGCTTCCCAGCTTTCGGATTCTGAGCATCACCCTTTCGACGTTTGTGGGGTCTTGCCCCATGATGTAGGGTTTGTAGAAGAGCACGTGAGGTTTAATGTAGGTTTTGGGGGATTCGATTTCTCCGATTCCGCTTACGCCTTCGTCGGTTGTTATGCGGATAACGGGGTTCTGTCCTATGATGGTGCATTTCAAATCCGTTATTTTCATGTTCACCACAGCCTCAACTTAACAGGTTGGAGAAGCATACGTTGACCTTGTATTTCATTTTTGCCCTTGCCCGTTTTATGGAGAAACGTGAGAAGGCATAAAATGGTTTTATTCAAAAAATATAACGTTGATAATTGATTTCTGAACTGCTTATTCCACGTATTTGTAGTATCTGTAGCCCACATCGTTTTCGTTTGTGCCGATGCTGTTGAGGGCGAACTCTTCTTTCGGCGGGATGACGCTCTCGTTGAGCTTCCGTCTTCCTTCGTGCAGGTCCTCGTAAACGTCGAACGGAATCTTCTGCCTCTTGTTGAGTTTGTGTATGAGCCTGATTTTGTCCAGAACTTCCTTGTATTCGGGCTGGACGATGAAGCTGCACACGATTGCGCTGCTTCCGCTGCCGTATGAGCCTATGCCGATCCGTTTGCCTGTTAGGTCGTCTTTTCGGGTTTCGAAGTGGCTTGTGACGCCTAGCCAGACGGAGGCGGTGTAGGAGTTGCCGATGAGGCAAATCGCCTTCAACGAGTCCGCGACCTTCTTGTCGTATTCTGTTTTGAAGTCTTCGGTGTTCGTGAAGCTTTTCCTGTAGTCCTTGTAGCCGTCCGAAATATAGAATTCCACGTCAGCCAGTTTTTCTCTGCTGGGCTCAGGACCTATCGTCTGCGCGATTCTTTTCCATTTAGGAAGGTTTCTCCAGTCGTGAATCAGGAAAGACGCGAACGCGTACTGGACCATCTTCGGGAACGGGGCGTGAAAAGAAACTATGTCTATTTTGTCCATCAAGCTTTCAGCGGGAGACTTCAGGACTCCAGCTTTCAGCATGCCTTTTCTGTAAAAATCCGAAGCAATCCTCATGTCCCTCAGGTAACATGCTATAGAGTATTGCCCGTTGACGACAGCTGTTGCCCTTTCGATGGGTCTGAAGAAGTCTCGGTCGTCCACGGTTCCGAACCCCGTGAACTTGGGCTCATAAGCTAAAAGACGGGGATTCTCCTTTAGAAGCAAGGCAATTGCAGCTGCGCCCTGAGTCGGTTCACCTGGTGAGTTCAGCTCGTACTTCGCGATGTCCGTAGCGACCACGATTGAGTAAGGCGCCCTGTTCCAGCCTGAGGCAATGTAAGCAAGTCGGTCAATCATGGCGTAGGTTGCGCCAACGCACGCGAACTTCGTTTCGGGCGCTCCGATGTGTTCGAAGCTGCCTTTTCCGTACCTCATCTCCAGCATGCCCTGCACGTAGCACGAGATGGGTTTGGCGGCGTCAGGACCCGTTTCGGTGGCGATATGGATGAAGTCGACGTCTTTCGGCTGCAGGTTGTTCTTTTCCATGAGCTTCAGGGCAGCCATGGCAGCCATCGTTACTGCGTCTTCGTGGGCGTCAGGGATCGAAAGCTTGTCTATGCCCAGCCCCTTGGTGAATTTTTCGGGCGGCACCCCTCGGGCTTGCGCCATGTCTCCCGCGTCCAAGTAAAGCTTGGGGACATAGGTAGCTATGTCGTCGATGCCGACCGTTTTTTGCATGGAATTCACCAAATATTAGATGTTGAAGTGGACTAAAAGTTAAATGCATTCGGAATATAATGTTTTCTGGTAGTTCCGTTTATTGTTGGGTGTCACATGATTTTGCCGTTGTTCATGATTTTCTGTTTCGTGTCCATCCTTTCTATGGTCGCGGTGGGGGCTGTGACGAAGTCCCAGTGCATGCTCGAGATCGAGGTTCCGCCGTAGCTGAGGTTGGAGCCGAACGCGAGGTGGACTGAGCCACCGAGCTTCTCGTCCGTGAGTATGTAGCCTATGGCTTTGTCGACCGCTGGGTTGCAGCCTATGCCGAGCTCAGCGATGTTTGTTGTCCGAACCTCTTTTTCTTTGGCGTCGATTTCGAGGCAGCGTTTGAAGGAGTCGATCATCTGGTCTCCGTGAACCTTCGCGGTGCACTCGTCCAGAATCAGCCTGCCGTCCTTGAAGCGCAGCGTGACGTCTTTGACGATCTTGTTCGTGAACCTGTCAATCGTGACTGGACAGAACAGCGTGCCGTCGCCGAAGGTTTCGTGGGGCGCGATGAAAAGTTCGCCCGCGGGCAGGTTGTTGCCCAAGTCGCCGATTTTGATGTCGTGGTCGTCGACTAAGCCGTCGTCCTCGTTCACTCGGCGACCCCTTATTCGGCACGTGAAGTCCGAACCGCTGTCGTCCGTGATGTGGAGGACGTCTGCGCCTTTCAGGAGCTCCGCAAGCCTCGAGGTGTTCTGTTTCAGGGTTGAGGCGGGGACCGCCATGCCTTCTATGATGATTTGTTCGAGGTCCTCGTAGTCTACCCCATAGAAGCTTGCTGCCTCAGGCGTCGGCCAGCCCGCGTAGGTCCATTTTTTGCCGGGTCCCCCGTCTTCTCCGTAGAGGATTTTCCTTATCGGCACGTTGGCTTCGGTTCGGGCTGCGATTTTCGGGGGCGGGAAGCGGGTTTGGACCGCGGGGTCCTTGAAGGGTTCAACTGTTATGTAGACGTCGGATTCTTTTATGGCTCCAAGGTAGTGTTTGGGGGTTGTTTTGAGCGTTTTTTCGGGTATCTCGTCGTAGACGCGGGCTGAGTACTCGTCCGTTGAAGACATGATTAGCGGCTGGGCGCCCTTGCGGTAGCACAATATGCCGATTTCTTCGAGAAGCTCCTGCGTGTGGGTGCCCCCCCGGATGATGACTGCTTCGCCCCTCTTGAGGTTCATGCCGTCAACGATTGCCTCGGCGCACTTTTGCATCTTTTCTTTCGTGATCATCCTAAACATCACCAAACTAAGCTTTTGAAGATTGTATATTCAGCTTTGACTTGATTATTTATCGCTGCGCCTGACTATTTAACACCTACCCAAAATTTTTTTGCACAACCGCAAGACACGTCTGATTTGTGTAACAACAGGTTTTCAATTTTGTCTAACATATGGTGCTGTCCTAGGCCTGTCTGTTTTGTGTGACATTCGAGTTTCAATTTTGTGTGACAATACACAATCCGAGAAGGGTTCACGTACAGCCGAATAAACTTTTACCGCATTGTCTTCAGGCGCCTTGACGAACTGGGCTTCATAACCCGCTTCTACATGCGCAGTGAAGGCTGGCTCTACCGCGTACAAGAACAACCTAACCCCCGCAAGGCGCCGGGAGGAAGAAACTTCTGGAACCTAGCATGGCAAATCTGCGAGAAATGGAACAGAGAATGGGAATGATAACTAGGAGAAATAATAAAAAAATTTCTATATTGGATGTTGGCTTATTTGTGTGTGAAGTATGAAATTAAAAATTTTCGTTAGAGTTTGGTTTTGGGCGTAGAAGGCAACCTCATTTTTAAAATTGGGATCGATTATTTCCGATGTCATCACTGCTAACAAGAAATCTGTATAATCTACGCTCACGTAGATCAAAGGCAATGATATGTTTGTATCGACAATTTTACATGTGTGGAGTTGCTTTGAAATGTAGCTGTTAATTTTTCCAGATTCTGTCATGATTCGAACTTGAATCTGCTTATCAGCTAATTTTTCAATCAAACGCCCTAAGTTTTGGTAGAGAAGAATAGATCTTTGCGCATCAGCGATTATTATGATGCTTTCTTTAGCTCTGATAAACATTTCCTTTATCTTCTCAATAATTTTACCCATTCCTTGAACTATCCACATAGTATCCCTTTCGATAGCGTCATCACCCTTAGGCATAGCAAAGGAAGCTTCAAGTCTAGAAATCATGTGAGAAAGACCCTTCATTTTGTCTTCAATTTCTGTTAAGTAACTCCCGAAAACCTTTGTGGGATGATTTGGAGCGAATTTCTTGGGAGCCCCCGGAACTTCAACCGCAAGTCCAGAATTGGTGAGTTTTCTTAATATGTGATAGATTTTCGTTCTTGGAACACCACTAACAATACTTAGCTTTCCTGCCTCCAATGTGCCCTCCTTGATCAAAGACAGGTAGGCCTTGGCTTCATATTCAGATAAACCTACATATTCGTGGAGATCTCTCCAAGTTAACTCCAATTTCCTCATATCATTGAGAGCTTTTTCCATTGCTCTTGTTCCTTCAACATTTATTTAATAAATAATAGATGGATATATGTTTACATTGAAAAGTTTCCCCTTCTTCCGAAAAAAGAACAGTTCAACCCTATTTGAAAATGAGCTCTTTCTATGCTTTGATTTCTACCTAATTTAAGTCGTTCCTCCTATAAACTCTCAAACAAAAAATTCCGTCTTTTCTCGTTTTTACATCCAGTTGTTCCAAGAAAAACTCAAAAATGGGTGAATTTCTACCCTAAATGCGGTGAGACCTTTTTATAGATATAATATATACGCCAAGTTCGAGCATATAGCAATATTAAGAAAAGAGTGACATGCGAGATGTCTCAAAATCTTTGGGGAGTATTTGAACACTTGAAGCTTGAATATACCTATAAGGACTTCCAGAAGAAGATAATCAACAAGCTTCGGGAAAATAAGAAAAACGAACTTGAGAGATATAATATACTAAGAATACATGATTGTCCATCTTTTATTCAATTGGATGATCAGGAAGATTTAGTTCGCCAAAACACGATATTTCTTAGGAATTCCCATGAATTCTGGAAAGAAGCTCAAGAAGTTACAGAATTTATCAGACCAGTTTTGTATCACTACTCTTTCCAACAGTTTAGTGCTTTCTTCATCTATACAATGTTCAAGTGGCCTATGCTATCTAGTGGACATGGCATTAGATGTTTATTGAGTAACGATTTGAGTGAAACAAAAATTGAGTTTAAAGTAACTGGTTTCTTTAAAAGGCTGCTTGATACTTTCATTGTTTTAGGGAGACCTACAGCTTATGGACCTTGGATACCGCTTTGGTCACAAGAGGGGATAGTATTTTGCGACAACATAGTCGATCTTAGAATGCCCACTGATAAAGTTAAGTTAGTAGATTTACTTGATTTTAAACCTCATGACTTTATGAAGAAAATAGGGGAAAAATATCCTAATGCCCATTACGATCGTGGTCTTGATTATCGCCTAACTGATTACTTGGTAGTATTCATCGCATCAAACATTGCTCGTTATCGCCCTAGTTTATGGAGAAAGATAATTTACGGAAGTGGCGAAATTGAAGCTCATTTTAACCAAAGGCTGAGAACAGCATACATCAATTATGAGATAGAATATCTTGACACCATACGGCTTGAATTAACTAAATGGGCGTCACAATACTTCTAAAATGTACGATTCATATCAGGGTAGCGCTTGAATCTTCCCCTATGAATAGAAATTGGTATACTATATAGTTGACAATAAATAAGTCAGTTCAAGAAAAATTTTATGTTCTTGCTGTTGGTTCTTTTTTTGTGAGGACTTGGGAAACCATAATAGGCTTGATTGGGCATAGTTTTTGGGCAGTGATGCATGTTGACAAAAAGTATGAAGCAATCTATAGGTCAGGGTAAGGTGCTTTCGAAAGCCACGGTCTTTGGTGACCTCGTCTTTATTTCGGGCATTGGTCCGCACGATCCGAAGACGGGGAAGCAGGTTGAGGGCGGAATCAGGGAGCAGACGAAAGCGGTTATGGAGCTGTTGAAGGCGGCTCTTGAGGAGGCAGGCAGCAGCTTAGACGACGTTCTGAAGTGCACCGTTTTCCTTACGGACATGAACGGCTACGGAGCGATGAACGAGGTTTACGCCTCATTCTTTAAGGTTGCGCCCGCGAGGACGTGTGTGCAAGTTTCGAAGCTGCCGAGACCCGAAGAAACCTGCATGGTCGAAATAGACGCCGTAGCCTGCAAAACGAAGAAGTAACGGTAAACGGGAGCGCAGCTGAATGACCGTCTACGACGAGCTCGGCGTGAAAAAGGCAATCAACGCTTGGGGAACGATGACGAGCCTAGGCGGGTCGCTGATGCTTCCCGAAGTCGTCGAAGCCATGAACGAAGCGGCAAAGGCGTTCGTGGACATGGACGAACTCCAGAGACAGGCGGGAAAAGTTATAGCGCAGAAAACGGGCGCTGAAGCCGCTTATGTCACGTCAGGAGCCGCGGCAGCGCTTGTTCTGGCGGTAGTGGCGTGCATGACGGGCAAAGACCCCGAAAAGATGGCAAGGATACCGTACACTCAAGGCTTCAAGAACGAGGTCATATTGCCCTTGGTTCAGGACACGCCGTTTTCTCGGAACTTCGCCATTCCATGTGCTAAAGTAATTAAGGTCGGAACGGAGGACAGCTACTCGCCCAGCGACGTCGAACAGGCAATAACGGAAAACACCGTGGCAATCGCGTTCACCTTCTTCACCTCAAGACAGGGGTGCGACATGGAAGCCCTCAGAGAAGTCGTCAAAATCGGAAAAAGGCACAACGTCCCCGTCATTGTGGATGCAGCTGCCGAGGTCCCGCCAATAGAGAACCTTCGAGACATAGTTGCCACGGGCGCGGACTTGGTTGCGTTCAGCGGCGGAAAAGACATCCGAGGACCCAACGACTCGGGCTTCATCATGGGCAGGGTTGACCTGATTGAGGCTGTCGCCGCCCACGGTTCGCCGCACAACTACATGGGCAGACCCATGAAGGTAAGCAAGGAACAAATCGTCGGACTCGTAGTGGCGCTGCAGCACTACACTCCCGAAGCTGTGGAGGCGAGGCGGAGAAAATGGGAAAAAATGGCGCAGTACTTCGTCAAGCAACTGTCGTCAGAGAACGTCAAGGCGGAAACCGTCGCCCCAGACCCCGCGAAACACGAGTACTCCGCCCAAGGATGGCCGCAGGCACGCCTGACCCTCAACGAAGCCAAGCTCAGCATAACCGCGGCTGAAGTGAACAACGAATTAAAAAATGGGAACCCGCCGATCTATGCTTCTCAGTCAGGCAATCAGGTAACGCTTAATCCGCAGTGCCTACAGGACGACGAAGAAAAAATAATCGTCCAACGAATCAGAGAGATAATCAAAAAAGAATATTCGTCGCAAAACAACTGAACGTTAACGAGGTGCATTTCAAAGTGAATGATGTTTTTGACGTGGTCGTGAAAAACGGAACCGTCGTTGACCCTTCGCAGGGAATCCACGAAAAGAAGGACGTCGCCATCGCACACGGCAAAATCGTCGATGTGAGAAAGGGCATAAACGCCTCTAGCGCAAAACGCGTCGTGGACGCTTCTGGAATGCTCGTTGTCCCCGGGCTCGTTGACTTCCACGTTCACTGCAGCCACAATATTAACTACATTGCCGTTGACCCGGAGACCGCGTGCTTGGCGAAAGGTTGCACCACCGTCTTGGACGCGGGTTCAACGGGCGAACTCAACTTCATGGGTTTCCGAAAATACGTGATAGACACGTCGAAAACGAGGATTCTTGCGCTCCTAAACATCGAGTCCCTCGGCATGGTCGAGTTCGCCCGAACAAACCAGAAGTGGCCCCGACTCATCACAGGACAGGACAGCACGTTCATCAACGTGGAAGGCGCCTGCGAAGTCATCAACCAAAACAGAGAAGTTGTTATTGGCTTGAAATGGGCTCACCACGGTATAGAAGGGCTAGCACTCGCCCGAAAAGCCGCTGACGTGGCTGGCTGCGTCGTGATGGCTGAGAACCACCACCAGCCCGAGTGCCTAAAATATCTGAAGAAGGGAGACGTGGTCACCCACCTCTTTCACGGCTTGCGCATGGAACAGCACGACGGGCTGCTTGACGCGGACGGCAAGGTTCAACCAGAATTCTTCGAAGCCAAAAAGCGGGGAGTCACGTTTGACTTGGGGCACGGCGCCCGAAGCTTCACTTGGGAAGTGGCGGAAAAGGGGCTGAGCCAAGGAATAAAGCCTGACACCCTCGGCACCGACCTCCACGTCCAAAACATAAACGGACCCGTCTTCGACCTGCCCACGACCATGTCCAAGCTTCTGCTTTTGGGCATGTCCCTCGACGAAGTTGTTGAATCCAGCACCTTCACGCCCGCGAAAGCCTTGGGCAAGCACGACCAGATTGGAACCCTGAAGGTTGGCGCATGCGCAGACGTTGCCGTCATCAAGCTCCAAAAAGGAAAATACGCCTTTGTTGACTCGAAGGAAGAGGGCAGAATCGGAAAACAGAAGCTGACCGTCACAGGAGTAATCAAAGATGGCGAAATAATCATTTAATCCGAAAAAAACAGAATGCAAACTGAACCGAAGGACATATTTCGGATTCAAATCAACATTCTATTAGCAAATTAATCATGATTACGTGGAGAAAAAAGAAAAATGAACAAAAAATGCAACGACAACATCCCCTTTTTGCGCAAGAAGGGCACAGCCACCCAACTCATCGTGGACGGCGAACCCTTTGTCATGCTTGGCGGGGAACTGCACAACTCAAGCTCCTCCAGCCTAGCCTTCATGGAGCCAATCTGGCCGCGCCTAGCATCACTCGGATTAAACACAGTTCTGGCGCCAGTCTCTTGGGAGCTCGTTGAACCAGAGGAGGGAAAGTTCGATTTTACGATCGTCGACGGGCTCATCGAAGGAGCACGAAAACACAATCTACGCCTTGTTTTTCTTTGGTTCGGAACCTGGAAAAACGCCAGCTCCTCCTATGCGCCTGCGTGGGTGAAGACCAATCCTAAACGGTTCCCCCGCGCCCAGCTTTCGCAGGGGAGAAACACCGACGCTGTTTCATGTTTCAGCAAGGCTGCCTGTCAGGCTGACGCCCGAGCGTTCGGCGCATTGATGCGGCATATCCGCGAGGTCGACGGTCAAGAGCACACGGTCGTCACGATGCAGGTCGAAAACGAGGTAGGCATCCTGAGAACAACGCGAGACCGCTGCCAAACGGCTGAAGAACGGTTCGCCCAGCAGGTCCCGAAGGAGCTGATGAAACATCTACAGGCTCACGCCGACCGCCTTACCCCTTACCTACGAAACAAATGGGATGAAGCAGGCGGCAAGACAGCTGGCACATGGAAAGAGGTTTTCGGTTCAGGCGCGGACGAGGTTTTCATGGCTTGGCACTTCGCAAAGTACGTCGACGCAGTTGCCAAGGCGGGAAAAGCGGAGTACCCGATTCCAATGTACGTTAACGCGTGGCTTGGACCCCAATACAGGGGACAGCAGTCAGGCGGCTACCCAAGCGGCGGACCAGTCGCACGAATGATGGACGTGTGGCGTGCTGCTGCCCCAAACATTGACTTCTTGGCTCCCGACATCTACCTTGAGGACTTCCGCGGCGTCTGCTGCGAGTTCACCCATCTTGGGAACCCGCTGATGATTCCTGAGGCGCGACCCGATGAACAAGCTGCGGGAAACGTTTTCTACGCTGTCGGCCAGCATGACGCTATGTGTTTTGCGCCGTTTGCTATTGACTCGATCGTTGAGCCGCACCCGTTGACCGAAAGCTACAGGCTGCTTTCGGGAATGATGCCTGTCATAACAAAGTATCACGGCATAGGCCGTATGATTGGCTTCACGGACGATTCTTTATTCGGTCAAGGGTTCAGCGCCTATACAGGTAGAGACATGAGAGGATTCGACTGCGAACTAGGCGGCTACCAGCTACAAGTAGTCTTTAACAAGCCGTTCGAAAAAGGCAAGGTTCCAGCCTCAGGCCTCATCATAGCGACAAACGACGACGAATACATCGTGGCTGGCACGGGTTTCACGCTCAGTTTTGCGCCTAAGTCGGGAGAAGAGGGAACCATCGAAATCTTGACGCTTGACGAAGGCAAGTACGAGAATGGCAAGTGGGTCACAAGCCGACGATTGAACGGCGATGAGTCTCAGGCTGGCAGAATCGTCCACATGGGCGATGAACTAGGCGTCCGCAAAGCCAAAGTTTACAGTTACCCATGATGCAATGATCATAAGCCGAATTCAGGGAATTTTATGAGTCCACATACGAAAAAAGCTGCAATAATATACTGGACTAAGACTGGGAACACAGAGAAGGTGGCGCAAGCAATCACGGAGGGCTTGGAAACCTCAGGCGTGGAAGTGGTGGTTAAGAAGCTTGAGGACGCTGGAGACCTTGATCTCTTCGGTTACGACCTAGTGTGCGTGGGCTTCCCCTCGATTCAGTGGCATCCCCCCAAGCCCATGGTGGATTTCCTGCAGAAGAAGTTCGCCGAGTACCGCGAGCAGGGCATGGTGAAGTTATGCGCCCCAAGGGTTGCTGGAAGGAACGCGCTCGTTTTTTGTACATATTCGGGTCCTCACACGGGAGTCGGCGAGGCTGTTCCCGCGGGCAAGTACGTTGGGCAGTTCTTTGAGCATCTTGGCTTCAACGTCGTGGGCGAGTGGTACGTCCTCTGCGAGTTCCACGGCTCGGAAGAAAACAGCACAAAAGGCAAAATGGGCAACATAAAAGGCAAACCAAACAAGGAAGACCTGAAAAAAATAATAAAAGATGCTCAAACAATAGCCCGAAAATTATAATTTTCAGCTAATCCATAAATTTCGAAATCTCTTTTTTGCCCTGATTTTGTAGGTCAAAAGGATTAGTTGAGGGTTTATGGATGGTCGCCGATGAATTTGACGTTTTCTCTTTCTTTCAGGTGTTTATCGCTTGTTATTATTTCAGCGTTGTAAGCTTTAGATGTGGCAACAATGATGGAGTCAGCCATTCCCAAGTTCATTTTTAGGCTTACGTCAGCAGCTTCCAAGGACAGGGACTCGGTTAATTCAACGATTCTTGTGCGCGAAATCTGTGCGTAGGCTTCCAAGGCTTTCTCCTCTCCCATTGCCTTTTTGATCTTCCTGTAGACTTCGTAGACAATGACCGTTGGTGTCACCGTGTTTTCCGGACTCGCTTTCTCAATGTATTGTTCATACTCGTCTGCTAATGGACCGTCAGCGAAGTATTCGATCCAGCCGTAAGAGTCAATCAGGATCAAATTCGGTCGTCTTCGTCCCTTAAATTCTTGGTGTCTAAACCTTTGACGAATCCTCTCGTTTCCTTCAAAGACCTTGGGGGAATAAGGTGCACTACACCATCCTTCTCCACAACCACGATCTTCTGACCCGGTGACAAGTCAAGCTTCTCTCTTACGTCCAGAGGGATAACTATCTGAAACTTCGACGAAAGAGTTACTACACCCACGCTCGAAACCTCCACCGTTCAACGATTAAGCCATCGATATTTAAAGCTTCTTACGACTATGCTGGGAAAGGTAGAAATTTTCTTAATCTGATCGACGGAAAAAGCAGGATTCAAGCGGCACCTTTTCATAGAAGAGGAAGTAAGAACCTATGAACGCTTAGAATATGCTTTGATGTGCTATGTTTTGGCGAGAGCCTTAGCAGTCGATGCGAGCAACCTTTTTAGGCTGCTGGAAACTGTTTGGTGCCTGAAAGCGGGGAACCACCCCTCCGTTGACAAGACGTCCGAAATCACCTGCGCCGAAGCAATCTCGACGTTGCGGTATTTCGCGACAGCAAAGAGAGCCGAAGTCTCCATGTTAACAGCCAGAACGCCTTGGCTAGAAAATTTTAGGAACTTGCCCCGTGTCTCGCGGTAAACTCCGTCAGTCGTCCAAACGGGACCCGTTTTGTGTTCAATTCCATCCAGAGTTAGTTGTTGAATCAAGAGTTCCCTGAGTTTAGCAGAGGATTCCAGCCTCACTTCTGGCGGCAAATAGTGGCTTGAGGTTCCCTCGTCCCGAACAGCCTCCGATACAACAACGGTGTCTCCCGGCTTCAGGAAAGACTGCAAGCCGCCCGATATCCCAACCTCAAACATGGTCTCTGCGCCGCAAGCTATCAATTCCTCCATCATAGCCACGGCTGCTGGCGCTCCAACCGCTGTCCTGAACACGCCGATTTCCTTCCCGTCCGCCATGCCGACGCAGAACGGGCGAAACTCGCCATAAAACCAGTCCACGATTTTCCCGTCCAGCGCTTGCTTGGCATACTCGAAGGCTTCCCTCTCGTAGCACACGATCAGCCGCTTTGGCATCCTGAAATGTTCCTCGTCCACGTTGCGGCGGCGTGCTTCGTACCGTATGAAGTCTCTGGGAGAAAAAATTGGTTCGTCTTCGCTCAAATCCGTGATAACCTTCTCTAACATTGAAAGCATCATTAATTTATTCTAAGCGATTTACCCAATCCACTTTTTAACAGCCAGAAAACCAAAAAAAACAATCTTCAAATAATTGGCGCCGGCGGTATGATTTGAATCCTCAATAGATTTTTTGGTGATTCGTTGCTTTCAGTGTTTAGTTGGATGGATGTGTGCTATCTAATGAATGCTGTTTCTGGCATGTTCAGGAAATGTTCGTCGCCCGTCAGCACATTCGCTTTTTTCTTCCTAGCGGTGCCTAGAACAATCGAGTCAGCCATCCCCCAACCAGCAACAGTTTTTTTCATTTCAACATCCACTTTGGCGGCTTCAACAGCTATTTCTTCAGTCAAAGACACTACGGCGCTTCGCAGTTTGATGAATGCTCTTTGAAGTTCAGCCTTTTCCAGTCCTTCCGTACGGAGGACCTTGGCGTATGTTTCAGCTACGCATATAGTTGGAGTCAATTTTTCATCTGAGCTGGAGTCTATTATCTTCTTAGCTTCTTCGCCGGCAACGGTGCCCATGAAGTATTCAAGCCAAGCGTAAGAGTCAATTACGTATCTCATACTCTGTCCCTGTGGTCTCTCAAATCTTTGAGCGGCGTCTTCTTCATCGTTCCGAACATGCTTTCTCCTTTGAGGAGAGCTTCGGCTAATATTTCGTTCATCGCCTTCGACATGCCTCTTGCTCCATACTTCTTTTTCAAGACTTCGTACACGTCTTCTCTGAGTATGACGGTGGTTTTCGCCATCTACATCACCATAAAAATAAACGTAAACATACAATATAAGTATTACTGGCTTTAAGTAAAAGAAAACCTAATTTAAATATATTCAAAAATCATAAGTGTTTTTTGTGGCGCCGGGGGTGGGATTTGAACCCACGCGGCCACATGGGCCACAGACTGTTTGGCTTTTTTGCGTCGTTTTTGGAGACTCCAGGCTTAAGCTCCCTTTCTATATGGGGATCTGCTCCATACCTGGTTTCCCGCCTTGCGCGTTCAAGGCTCTAGGAGACCCCGGCTTTGGGTGCGCCTTGAATGTTTAGGTTGTTTGAGGCTATTTAATCTTTCACAAACAAGTTTCTGTTCTACTGTTTGGTGTGCCAGAGCTTCGGGTACGTTCCCCGGGGCATGAGGACCCTGTTGTTTCTTGCGACTATTCCGTGGTTTTTCTCAAGGATTTCCTGAGTCTCCATTGTCGCGGTTGCCAGTGCTACGGCTTCGCCCTTCAATGTATAAATGCATGACTCATCTCCTCGTTCGATGCCTGTTTCCAGCGAGACAACGCCTGGCGCGGTTAAGTGAGCCCCATGACACAAAGCGTCCACGGCTGAGTCCCTGACAACAATTTTTGGCAAAAGTTCTAGGGCTTTCTCCATGGGCATGATGAACTGTCTGAGAATGTTCAGGTCCTGGGTCTTCTGCCATTCGCTGTGCAGGTAAGCCACGTCGTGCAGGGTGACGATGTCCGCTGTTTCGGTGAACGGTCCTGACCTTGTCCTCCTGAGCTCGTGCATGTGGGCTCCGCACCCCAGAACCTCCCCCACGTCGTGGCAAAGCTTCCTTATGTAGGTGCCAGCTTCGCAGCCGACCTTGAAAAGCACGTTTCTGCCGTCAACCTCCAAAACCTCGAGAAAATAGATTTTGCGAATCCGAACCTGCCTTTTCACCGAAGAGCGGATGGGCGGTCTCTGAAAGATTTTTCCCTGAAACTCCTCAAGAACCTGCCTAACGCGGTTTTCAGGCATGTCTTGGTGAACCTTCATTACGCAGACGTATTCTTTCCCGGAACCCAGCAACGCGTGAACGACCTTCGTCGCTTCTTCGAGAGCCACAGGTAACACGCCTGTCACTTTGGGATATCCTTGACCAAGGCTGTGCGCCTAGGTCTCTAAGGTCCCGCCGTGACCCGCCTGTTTCACGCCTAGGAGGCGCCTCACCCAAGCTGCGACCTCGTGGCTTGAGGGTCCAGGAGGCTTGTCCAAGTTTATGACGCCGAACCTGAGCATGTCGGGATACGGTCTTTCTTCGGGCTTGCACCCGTGGTTCGGGTCGGTTTCTGCCTCCGACTTGGTGAGGAGCTCCCTTTTCACGGTCCACGGAGGGGAGATGCTGGGCATCATGCTTTCCTCTAAACAAAATGATTACAGCGATGGGTTAAAAAGGTTGAGGATTCCGCCCGTTTACTCTGCCTTTTTCTTTCTCGGCTTTTTGGGCTTTTCAAGTTTTTTCGGTTTCCCAGATTCTTTAGGTTTCTCAGTTTGCTTGGGTTTCTTGGACTTCTCAGGTTTCTTAGATTTCTTAGGTTTCTCTGGTTCCTCGGATTTTTCTGGTTCTTTAGGTTTTTCTATTTTTTCCGGCTCTTTGACTTTTTCTGGTTTTTCAGTTTCTTCGGCTTTTTCAATTATTTCAGGTTTTTCGGTTTTTTCGGGCACGCCGAGGGCTTGAGCAACCTCTTCGTCGGTTGCTCCGCGCTTTATTTTGACTATTTCTTCAGTAAGTTTCAGGTGGTTAACGTTGACTCGTCTCCGTTTCACTCCGGACGCGGATTTTGGTCCAGTTACGAGGACGAAGTTTTTGTCGATGACGTCGACGATGACGCATTTTTTGTCAGCTTCTCTGCCCGTCGTCTTGACGCACACTCTTCCAACCTCAACTGCAGGCATCACAGAACCTCCAATTCTCTTCTGAAGAAACAATCAACTCATAGATAAACATTAAGGAAAATGTTGCATGCACGTTCTCTGACAAAAAAATTACGTTGATTTCTTGGGCTTTTCCATCAGACTTTTCTTTACGCCAAAGGTTCCGTCCTTAGAATGGGGCTTTCTGAGAACCGTGTCGCTGCTTTTCTCGATTTCGCGGGCTTCATCCGCAAGTCTGGAGGCTGCCCTCATCATTTCGTGGGCTGCTGCAACCATGGGCACGTAGGCGTTTGGGTCCTGAACTTTGAAGCATGCTTCCGTCGTTATTTTAGCTACTTGGCAAGCTGTCTCGTAAGCTGCTAATGCTTTTGCCTTCGCGTATGGGTTTGAGAATCCAGCTGCTTCCACCGCCTTGGTTCCATCTACGACTATTCTGGGAAGCTCAAGTTTTGTGCCAGATTTTATGGAATTTATCGTCTTTTCTACGGTTTCGACGATGAGGTTGAAGGCTCCCGTTTCAGCCAACACTTTTATTATGTCGGAGTTGTAGGCAGCCATCTCGGTCGGGTCGAGGAACTCTCTTCGGGCGCCAATCATCGAGTCAGCTTCCACGATAATGTACCCTAAGCCCGCGTCCTCAAACTCCTTCGCGACCTTCTTGGCGGGACTGTCAGAAACCACTATTGCAGGCGTATTTGCGGCAGCTATCATCCTGCGGGCTTCGGTTGGTCCCGGCGTCGCTTGAGCTGGACCGACCAGAATTATGAGGTTTGGTTTCTGTTCCAGCAGTTGTTTCGTGGCTTCTGTGCACTGTTTAGGTCCGAGCTTGGCGCCTGAACCCGAGACTCTGACGTCGAGGTCGGTTCTTTCAGCCCTCTCGTCCAAGAGAAACTCGATTAGCGGCAGGGTTCCGATGCAGCCGAGCTTCAGGACTCCGATTTTCAGTGTTTCGGTCATTTAGGGTTTCACCACCATTTTCTGCGCGATTTCCTGAGCCTTCACAGCGTCCTCCGCCGTCACCTGAGGCTGCCTGTTCTGTTGTACGCATTCTATGAAGTGGTTGTCGAGCTGGTAATGCCCCCACATCCTCGTGCCCTTCGCCTCAACAGGCACTTCTTTCGGTTCAGGGTCCGAGCCGTAGACAACTACCTTGTTGTTCCACACCGCGTGCAGAACGGTCGTGTTGTCTCCGTAGACTTCAAGCCTGCTTGTGCTGGCCAGCTGGTTCACAGTGGCGCCGTAATGCAGAGAACCCACGATTCCTTTTCGGAGCTTGATTGTGCCCATCGTGTTGTAGCCGAGGATTCCGCCGAACTCTTTCAGCGGGGCGTAATTGGTCATCCACTCGACCCTTGCTATTTCGTCTTCGAACAGCCACCTCAGCATGTCAATCGACCAGACTGAAAGCGTGAAATCGGGGTACCCGCCGCTTTTGCTGATGTCCCACGCCCACGAGCCAGCAGGCCACTGTTCAGCTAAAGCAGCCGCGGGAATGAACTCCCTGAAATGCGCCGCAACGGGTTTTCTGACGACGCCTTCCTGAATCATCTCTTTCACCTTAACGTAGACGGGAGCGAACCTGAAGTTCAGAACAGGCATCAGTATGACATTATTTTTTTGAGCCGTTTCAGCCATTTTCCTGACCTGCTCAATCGTTGGCGCCAACGGCATTTCGCACAAAACGTGTTTGCCCTTTTCCATGGCTTTCATCGCCGATTCGTAGTGGAACGGCGTTGGCACAGACAAAACAACCGCGTCAACTTCGGGGTCACTCAGAACCTTCTCGTAGTCTAGGCAGTATCTTATGCCGTACTTTTCTGAAAGCGCCTTGACCCTTTTTTCTGTCCGTGCGCCTATGACGACTAGGTTTGAGCCAGGAATCTTCCTGAACGCCGGGACGTGCGCCTGCCCGCCGACGAATCCCACTCCAACCACGGCTACTCCGATGTTGTCAGCCATTACCTTTCATCACCAAACATTCCTTAGATAGTAGAAGACTATTTAAAAGCCTAATCGCTCTATTAAACTTTAGACAGAACATTAATCGTAACAAAAAAGCATACATTCACCGTTGTTCTTTAGAAAAATAACGAAAAAGGTGACGGATTCATGAAGCTCATAGACACGCACGCGCACTTGGAGGACATAGAACGATTAGACGAAGCTCTCGCAAGGGCTGAAGATGCAGGAGTGACCGCGGTCGTCACGATGGGCGCCGACAACAAGTCCAACAACTGGGTACTGAACGAAGGCACGAAACACGGAAGACAAAAGCTGAAAATCTATTCTGCTTTGGGCATCCATCCGGGCTGGATAGACGCTTCAAGGATTGACGCTGACATGCAGTTCATCGAAGACAACGCCAGCAAGGTCGTAGCCGTAGGTGAAATTGGGCTGGACTATTGGTACAAGGCGGTCAGAAAGGACGAGGAGAAAAAAGCCCTACAGCGAGCCACCTTCAGAAGACTGCTCGAAATCGCGGAGAAACACAGCAAACCCGTTTCGATTCACAGCAGAGGAGCGTGGACGGACTGTGTCAACATAACCGTTGATTCAGGCGTCAAGAAAGCGGTCTTCCACTGGTTCACAGGCTCCTCGGACGATTTGAAGAAGCTTC
>CAZRIK010000018.1:0-25243 GCA_964600125.1 uncultured Candidatus Bathyarchaeia archaeon | reverse complement strand
TCGATGAGAACGTTATCGTTTTTAGATAACAACAGCCTCATTCCAACAAGTTTTTCTTGACAAGGTTTTTCATAGGGTTCAGGCGTCTTAGTTTCAGAGGTTGATGAGAGAGAATGATTTTCTGTAGGTAAACTTATGACTTCGTCAAAGAACTTTTCGAGGTCTTTAAGTTTTTTTGAATCAGAGTCTCCGCATTCTACCGCTATTTTTTTGTTTGCACTCCACCCTACAACGTCAATCCGATAATCCATGAACCCGAATTCCTCGTAGATTTGATCTTCTTTGAATCCTTTTTTTACTAAAATTGTCTTTGCCTTTTTGATTAGATTCTGGTGACTCATAGTCAAAGTTCCTCGGTCCTTACCATTAGGTAATAATTATTACCATTCAGTAATATATAAACGTTCTGAACTCTTCAAAGAAGGGGTGTCGCCAAAAATTAAAATCAAAAATTTGTTGGACTCTAAAAGAATACAAAATTCATTAAACAAAGTGAGTTTAAATTACCTTGAATAATTTACCTCAGATCAGAAATTTCCTTTCTTTGAGCCGCCAAAAACTTTTTCACGTCATCGATTGAAGGCATGTTCTCAAAGTCGCCTCTTACTGTAACAACTAAGGCTCCCGCCGCGTTTCCAATTTCCAGTGCATCTTCTAGGTCCAAACCGCGTAACAAGCTAGAAATGAATCCTGCTGCAAACGCGTCGCCTGCCCCAATCACGTCTTCTGTCGGAACCTTGAAAGCGGATTTTCTTGCAGTCTTCCTTTGTGTGTATGCTGCTGCTCCTTCCTCGCCCAGCTTGATGGCTACGGTTTCAGGTCCCATTCGTAAAATTTTCTTGGCGATGTCCTCAGGGTTCCTTGTTCCCAAAAGAACCTCAGCGTCTTGGGGTTCTGTGAGTACAATGTTCGCCTTTTCAATCATTGGCAATAATGTCTTTCGGGCTTCTTCGCCGCTCCACAAGCTTAGCCTTATGTTAGTGTCAACAGATATTGTGACGCCAGATTCTGACGCAATTTTTAGAGCCTCAAAACATGCTTCTTTACAGCTGGAGCTTAGGGCTGGAGTTATTCCCGTCAAATGCAGAAGTCTGGCATTTTTTATGTATTCCGCGTCTACGTCACCAACTGACATCTTGCTTGCAGCTGAGCCTTTTCGGTAATACAATACGCTGCTTTTACCCGGAATTGGATAGTTACGTTGTATAAAATATACGCCATTAGGGGCATCATTTTCGTATTTTATTTTTGAAATGTCTAATCCTTCTCCTCTTAAAAGATTAATAATATATTTCCCGAACTCGTCGCCCCTTACCCGTGATATAATGCCAGCTTTGAATCCCAGTCTTGTCATCCCTATCGCGAAATTTGCTTCTGCTCCAGCCGCGTGTTTTTCAAAGCATGTAACGTGCCTTAATGGACCATTTGAAGCGGCGTTTAATTGTATTAAAATTTCACCTAGGGTGACAATGTCTAACATGTACACACCAACACGCATTCTTTGGTATGTTTATGCTGACCTTAATTTTAAGATTTCTGCAGATGTTTCGTTGTAGCTTAAGTATATTTAAAAACGGTTTTGCGGCATGTCTTAAATATTGCTGAACGAAACAAACCGTATGCAGGAGGAAAAACTGTGCACTATGTTCCAAACGGATCCTTAAGAAGCATCAAGGACTGGCAACAAATAGTCACCGAGTGGGCAGTTTCCAAGGGATTTTCTTGGGTTAAAGAGGACGTTGATACGATGCTTCTGAGGATACACAGCGAAGTAAGCGAAGCTTCTGAGGCTATCCGAGACAATGACGTTGAAGGATTCGCTGAGGAGCTTGCCGACATTTTCATAAGACTTGTTAATTTATGTGAAGTCTGGGGAATAAACCTTGAAGAGGAAGTCATAAAGAAACACAATAAAAACCTGAATAGGTCCTATTTGCACGGAAGAAAAAACAAATAATTAAGTGAACTTATTCGTTGAATCTACAAAAAACTGATTATAAAAATTAGTTCATTTTAATAAGGAATCATACACTCAAGGTAAAAATAGATAATTTACTGAAAGAAAGAACTTCGGCTCTTTATTAAATGAACACAATCTATTGTGTACTGAAATAAATAAAAAAATAGAAAAAGAAAAAAAGAAAGGGGGTTGTGGGAGCTACTTCGGGACGAAGTATACTATTAAGCCACCCAGAGCGCCGACGAATATCATGACCCAATAGCCTACGAGCAGTCCTATAACAAGTGGCAAAACTGTTCGGTCGTTAAGCTTTGTTCCACCAGTTCTTAGAACCAATGTCTTTGCAACCCATGCAACCAATGCGGGCAAAAGCCAACCAGTTCCAGCTGCACCTAAACCGAGAGCTACACCTGCGGGGTCAATTGGCCACCAGATGAAGCGGAAGTTCAAAACTCCCAATACTAGCACTATGACAATGCCTGCAAGTATATAGGGATAAATTGGTTCTGAGATTCCTAGACCACTGTTAATGTTTCCCCAAGGCGCATCAAAGACCCAGTGCCACCAAGCGTCGAATTGTCCCATTGGCCAGTTGTTTACACCGACCGTATAGCTGAACCATATGGCAGTTGGGAAGCCTATGAGTGCTGATAGGATACCTGATACGAGGATTAGTTTTGTCACGTCTTTTGGATGTGTTCCTGTGTCATAAGCAACCTTGTAACACATTGGAATAGCGAATACTAATCCAAATTGTGTGTTGTTCTCAGCCATTATTTCTCCTGTCCATCTGTTCGTCAACCACATTGTTGTTGTGAACTCTGGAGTGCGAGTATAGGCTAAAGTGCTTCCTGAGTATCCTGGAGAAGTATAAACGTATTTCGTGAGGAATGGTAAGTGAGTCCAGTCGTTCGGGAATCCCCAAGCAGTACCAGCTACACCAGCGAAGCCGTATACCCTGATAATTGACAGGTATAACAGCCACATTGTCAACACGATCATAATGCTACCTAATGGGTTTGTTCCTGCAACAATGAGTAAAGCAATGAGCACTACAGTGGCGCCTCCAACCATTGCCCAACCGAGTAATGGTGAAACCGCCTTTTTCTCTGGTTCAGCCGATTTCTTGAACAAGCTTCCAATATACGAGTAGTTAAGGGCAAACCATGTGATAACGATTCCTATAACGGAACCTATCCATATTCCATTCCAGTTGAATGGTGCGCCTTGCATGAATGCTTGGAATCTGTCACCGGTTTGTGCGAGTGCTGTGTAGTATCCGCTGTAATAGGCGATTTGGCTTGGAATCAATACTCCAACTAAACAGAAAGCCCATATTGAGAACAGTATCTTCAATGGGAACAGGTAGAATAGTGCGTAAATCATCGGATTCACTGGTAGGAAGGCCATTACTGGAATGACGCTTGTCGCAGGGATTTGTCCGAGGCTTAGGGTTCCTAACATCCAAGGTAGGTATGGAGCTGCTGTCCAACCGTAGATGTCAGGTATCGCTGAACTAAGTTGTCGAGCGACTATTGGTACGACCAATACAGCTCCTAAAATGATACCGATTAGGAACATTTTTGAACTTGGGCTATCTTCGGTTTTCTCTTTTTGGGTTGCCATAGTAATCTGCATTGTGCCAGTTAAAGCGGCTGGAAATGGAAGTTTTTCAACTTCAATCCATCGTTCTTCTAAGAGTGCCATCCATCCGACCCAGAACACTAGCCAACATATTGTATATGCTAGCCACCAACCAAGGAACGGTGACCAGTCAGCCCAAGGAGTTGCTGCTCCACCAGTCAAGATAGGAGTTACTGAATCGCGGTTTACTGGACCGAATACCCAGTTTTCTCTGACAAGCCATGTGGCTGGATGCCAGTCAAATGTGTTTAATCGTCCATTAACTGCGTTGTGTACTATACCGTACGGAATCATGCTGTAACAGAAGACAACTGACATAGCTGTAACAGTATATACTAATGCTAGCAGTTGCGGTGTCAAGGCTTTGGAGAATGAGCTGGATATTTTTGAAATGACCATCACGATGAACAATGCAACAATTGGAGCTGTAAATGATCCTAGAACCATTGAGAACATCCAACTAGGTCCATATGGCGATGTCAAAACGCCTATGAAGCTCATGACCACAGATAACGCTATAAGTGCTGCCCACGTTTTTGGTGTCAAGACTTGTTTTGCTTCTTCAGTCATTTTCTTTCACTACTGATTTTGTGATTAATAGCTCTTCTCTTTTTGTATATAAGATTAACCTTTTAAATTCGATAACACAACAATGCAAAAGTCTTATTAAGATAACGATGCTCGTATAATACACCGACTTTCCGGAGAGGAAAATTGTTAGGTGATATGATGGTTCGAAAGGTTCTTCTCCGATGTCCGTTGATTGTTCTCTTATTTTTGATTGTTGTTTCTCAAACTTGGACAGTAGAGCAGTCTTTGTCAACTTCCTCAATACAGCAGACTGGAGTAGATGAGCTTGCTGAACTAAATTTTAACAATATACTGCAACACATTCAGACATTAACAAGCTTTGGTTCTCGAGTCACGGGGTATGATGGCTTTTTCGCTGCTGCTGATTATATTACGAGCTATTGGGAATCCCTCGGATTAACTGTGGCTCCCGAATCTTTCAATGTAGTGACTCCAATCACTGAAAAAGCGGTTTTGACCGTTCAGTTGCCAAACGGAAGCCTAATCGAGATGCAGGTTTATCCTCTTTGGCCAAACCACATTAATCCCTGTCCTTATCAAAGTCCCGATGAGGGCGACAATTTAATTTACGTGTCTCAGGGGCTTCCTGAGGATTTTGATGGTCTTAATCCTGAAGGAACCTTTGTTCTGATGGATTTCAATAACAGGTGGTATTGGAAGAACGCTGCTACCTTTGGAGCTAAGGGAGTTATTTTTTTAGAACCAGACAGTTCAACGTGTGTTGAAGCTGTTCAGAAGACATTCAGCGTTCCTCTCAATTTTCCACGATTATACGTCAGAGGGGAGAATGCTACGCTGCTCAGAGAACTCGTAAGCCAGCAAGGCGAGGTGAAAATATGGGTCGACTCACGCATGGTTTGGGAGGAGAAAACTGTATCAAACCTTGTGGCTGTCATTGAAGGAACCGACCCAACTATAAAGAATGAGGTTGTGGTTATCGGTGCATATTACGACTCGTGGTCTATTGTGCCGCAGCTTTCTCCAGGCGCCACTGACTCAATGGGCATCGCGTTCCTTCTTGAGCTTTCTAGGCTTCTTACCGAGTCCAGACCCGAGAGAACCGTCTGGCTTGTCGCTTTCGCAGGGCACTACCAAGGGCTTGCTGGCGCAAGGGAATATATAGACAGCCACTTCAGCGAATTGCGTTCTACGATTAAGATGATGTTTTCTCTCGACTTGGCCAGTGACAGCGACATTACAGCTGTCTATGCCACAGGGTCGATGTACCAATATGATAGGCCAGCCCAATTCCTCCGATATTATTCTATTTGGCTTAACGATATTTTCGCTAATTGGTTGCCCGAATTTGAGCAACAGCTTGGCCAAACATCCCGCTTGATTAACGGAATACAGTGGTCTTATCCAGATTTTATCATGGGATATGTTCCGTTTGAACCATTTCCAAAATATTTCGAGGCTGAAGTTTTCACTGAAACTTGTTATGGAGGAGGATTAGCTTTCGTCACAACAGACACTTTCAGGATTTACCAATACACTCCTTTTGACACCTATGCCAACGTCCAACCACAAAACCTAGAAAGACAAGTAATTTTCCTATGGCCCGTTCTCTATAATTCTGCCAGTTTTTTTGATAATTTTGGTCAGCTGTCTCCGGGGAGAGCAGATTTGTCAGGCGTCTCGGACCACGGATTGGTTGATGTAACTATCCAATTAGCAACATACAACAAGACATCAAACTATTTCAATGAATATAATAACGAAGACGGACTGTTTTTTGTTTCAGTAGGACCGAATAGTAACCCAGCAGGAAGAACAGTCGTTGCAGGACTCTCTGCATCCGCAGGCACTGGATCCGCAAGAAGTGCATTTGTTTTGGGAGTGATTGCGGGTGTTTTCACCGTGGCACCAGTACAAACTTCAGGTGGAATCGTTTCGTCAGGGTCCCTAAGTCCAGGAATCGGGTTCAGCCTTGTCATGAAGCCAGACGAAGAGGGCAAAGTTGTCATAAAGGGGCTTAGGCCTCGATGCGGTATTGACGCTCAAGGCTACGTTCTCGACCCAGATACTGGCGACGTTTTGTGCGCTACCGACACGGGTCCATTCGGTACGTTGTTAGTAAGTCAAGGTACACTTTTTGGCGCAGCTTCATCAGCTGCAGCTCCCACAGCAACTCCTGGAACGAGTGGACTTGGATATTTAATGAGTACTGGTAGGTCAGCAAGAAGCTTTTCTGACAATTCCGTGCACGGATTCCGCTTCGTTCCTATCATTAATGTTACAGCCATCGCTCTTGTGGGCTATCTGAACCTGTGGACTATGGGAAGTTCGCAGACGCTTAGCATTGACATCCTCAACTTCGTTTCGCACAGTTATCTTGTCTGGAGAGACGTGTTGGAGTTTTCGCCTGAGGCTATGGTATTCACTCAACCAGGTACAATAGTGGAGATGCTCATCAGATCAGGAGCAACAGTGGTTTCAGTGTTGAATAATGCTTCTTCAGGGGTTCCCAATGGACAAGGATACACGCTAGTTAGGGGAAAAACCACTGTGCTAACCGTGTTTGATGCTGCAGAAAATCTATATTATCTGGCGTACCAAAGAGGCGGTTTCCTAGAATCAAAAATGTCAGCCAACGCTAAGTTGGTTCTGTATCTCGATGGAATGTCCAATTTAAAACAATTGGCTGATGAAGCTCGCCAAAACGGTGAAAACGGAAAACTCTACTCGTATTCCATCGCCTACTGGCTGTATGCAGCAAACACTTATGTTTCGTCCTTTGCATTAATTTATGACGTTGTAAACACGGCGACGTTCTTCTTCTTCCTCTCAGCTGCCTTCGTGGTTTTCATGGGAAAGCTTGTCATGGGGAGAGAAACTGGGATAAGGAGGATGTTGTCAATCATAGTCTTTTTCGTTGTAACAAACGTAGCTCTAAGCCAAGTTCATCCTGGCTACGTTATTGCCTCAAACGTTTGGATGCTCATTGACGGACTCACCGTCATCCTCTTCTCTTTTCTGCTGCTTTACATAGTCTTAGACGAGTTTAACTCTGCGATTAGTACAATAAGCCGATCGGTTCTGGGCGCTCATCGGTCTGACATTGAGAGAGGAAGTCTAATCATGTCATCCTTGTCCATGGGAGTTGAGAATCTAAAGAAAAGACCCATGCGGACAGCATTGACCTTAACGACAATCATAATCACGGTCTCAGCGATGACCCTGTTCACGACGATGGGAGTCATGGTCCAACCGCGGACGTCATCAGTGGGCACTGCAACTTACACAGGATTGCTTTTAAAAAGACCTATACCTCCAGCCTCGAACATATTTAATCCAATATCGGAACTCTATTTGGTCGCCATAAATGACATTGCCTCAGAAGGATTATCTGATTTCCAATTGAACCCAAGGGCTTGGATATATCCATCTGGGCAGAACATGTTCATAATCTGGAACGCCACTGCCTCTTCAGTAAGAGGAATGCTGGCGATGACAGCTGAAGAATCAAAAATTCTGGAAGGCGCAAGAGTCCCTGGGCAAGGAGACGTCTTCGAGCCAGGGATGATAAACTCCATCATAATCACGGACACGCTTGCTGAAGAAATGAGCACCGACCTGGGCATTAACGTCACTTATGGCACCAGGCTTAACATTTTTGGCGTTACTGTTACCGTGAGATGTATCATTTTCGAGGACATTGGTAACGCTCTCTTGTCCAAAGACTTGGATAGAAGCGCGATTCTTCCTCCCGATCCTTTATCTTCGTCATTGGGAGGCCTACCTTCTCCGCTTGATCTTACTGGAATAATCATTGTTCCCTACGATTTTGCAACGGAATACTTCAATGTTCAGCCTAATGTGATAGCCCTAAGTTCAGACTCGACGACGTTAACGTTGGATGATTTGGGACTGCGTGCTTTCGATATGGTTCTTACGCTGCAGCAGTTTGACGTGTCTTACGGAATAGAGGGCGATGTTAATGCGCAGCAAATCACCACAAGAGACATTTACATGCTTCGTGGCGAGGAAAACATGATTATTCCCCTGTTCCTGTCTTCTCTTACCCTGCTGTCCATGATGTTAAGCGCAGTTTTTGAAAGAACGCGCGAAATTCGAACGTTGAGCACAATTGGTTTGTCTCCTCGCCACATTGGAGCCATCTTCATAACGGAAAGCGTCGCCCTCGCCTTTTTGGGAAGCTTTTTAGGTTACTTCACTGGCGCCAGCGTGACATCTTTGTTGTGGAACCTGAATATTTTCCCAAAAGATTTGATTCCTAACGTGTCGTCTGGAGTCGTCATAATCGTGATGGGTATAATGATGGCAGCGACCATGCTGTCCTCGATCTACCCTGTTTCGAAGGCTTCTAAGATGGTGACGCCTTCGCTTTTAAGGAAATGGAGAATCGGCAGCAAACCTGTGGGCGACCTGTGGAGCATTAGTTTACCATTCAGCGCCACACCAGACGAATCCATCGGCGTTTTAGAGTTCCTCAGCGAGTTCTTCGAAGCCTCAGCGACTGAAAGAACAGGACTGTTCATGCTTTTGAAGCCAGTTGAGCTCAAACAAGAGGACGATAGAAGAACCTTGACTGCTAAGCTTCAGTTGTCGCCGTTTGACGCTGGAGTGATTCAGGACTTCAACGTCATCAGTAGGTCAATAGCACCCGATAAATACGGCTTCGAAATTTTAATAAAAAGGATAGAAGGACTGGAAAGTCTTTGGATTACCACAAACAAGGCGTTGCTTGACATAATTCGTAAACAGTTCCTGATTTGGAGAGCTCTCAAGCAGGACGATCAGAAGAAGTACATTGAAAAGGCGATGGCATTATGGAGGAGCAAAGCGGTATAAAAGTTGTGGGTAAATCCCAAAAAGGCTTGACATGGCGTACCATGCTTGCCTTCGTTTTCATCATTTTCATCATCCAGCCTGCCATCGTGTACAACTGGCTTGTGAACGGGCTTTGGGGGCTTCCGTTTTGGGGGGGGATGATGAGCTGGACCGTCGTATTGCTGTGGGTAGGGATAACGAGGCTTTGGGGAACGGCCCTCACCTCCAAAGAAATCTTCATCATCAGGATTGTTGAGTCAGTCGGCTTAATGAACACTGGCTACTACTTCGCCTACTTACTGCGCAACCAGTACTTCGCGAATTCCGAGATAGCCAGAATTTATGGGGTCCAATCCGCAGTTCCAGCCTTCTTCTCTCCTCTAGGAGCGGACGCCCAAAGGGTCATGTTGTCTCGAACGTTTTTTGACCCAGCGTGGGGATTACCAATTTTGGCTAGTGTCTGCGTCCCCGTTCTGCTTTCTGCCGTGGCAAATTATGCGCTGGGGCTTCTGGCCTATAGCCTGTATGTCAAAGAAGAAAAGCTTTCTTTCCCTGCGGCAACGTGGGATGCTAGAACGATGAGGGCGTTCGGAGAAAGAGAGCTGGACAGAATACGGGTCATTGCGCTGGCGATTACTGGGGGCGTACTCTATGGATTTGCGTCGAATGGTTTAACGTCAATTTTAGGGATTCCGTTGGTTCCGCGTTACCCAATTGATTTGACGTCCATAATCGAAAACTCTCTTCATGGAGCCTCCTTCTCCTTCACTTTGGACGTTACAAACTATCTTTACGGGTTCATTTTACCCTTAGAGTATACTGCGGCGCAATTATTGTTGTCGTTGGCAATATACCTCGGGGGCAACCCCTACATCACTATAAACAATCTTTGGCCAGCAGAAAGCAGATGGGCTCCGAACCTCGGCGTCCTGTGGATGACAAACATGTCGTCGCTGTACTTCTGGAATAGCTTCGCAATAGGATGGGGCATAGCCATAGCCACGATACCGCTTCTCGTCAGGTACAAGTCAGTCATCAAAGCGTTCAGGGGCATTGGGCGAAGCTTCAGCGGAACAAGCGAATGGTGGCTTAACGGCAGAAACCTGTTTCTGATTTATCTGGGAACAGCTAGTACCGCCATTCTTTTGACAATGATTCTTGTCCCTGGGTTTCCGCTTTGGCTTTCAGTCGTCTTCACGCTAGGCGTATCTTTTGTGATGACCCTTCTGCAGACCCGTTCAGCGGGTGTTACGTTCAGTGCGGGCGTCCCCTACCTCCGAGAAACAATGATTTATTACAGCGGATACAGAGGGTTGGACATATGGTTCGCGCCACAGGAAATGTTTCTGTTTCTCGGCGGCTCCGGCGTCACCCAGCAGCTCCTTATGGCCTCAATGGTCGACGAGGACGTTAAAGAATACACTAAAGTATATTTCCTTCTGATTGTGCTAGGGCTCATCGGAAGCCTAATCTTCGTCTCAGTCTTTTGGCGCCTCAACCCAATACCAGGATACGCATACACTTACACGATTACGGGCTGGCCAGTGGAAGCCATGAACTTCTGGCGTTGGCAGTCTTGGCTGTGGACAGGCAACCTCTTTGGACCGAAATTCACGCTTGACCTTAGCTTCGCAAAGTTGCAGGTCCCCTATTTCATGGTAACAGGCTTCGGCATATCCACAGGTCTCTATCTCATCACGGACCTTATCTTCCACAGACCCTACTACGCGATAGCCATGTTGGGCGCTATGCCTCCAGCTTCGATGTCCTTCATGCTTGCCGTTTTCATCGGTTCGTTAATCTCTCACATAATAGGGAAGACGGTGGGGCGCGAGTTCTGGGATTCAAATAAAGGGTTCATAGTCTTCGGCTTCTGGATTGGAGACGGCGTTGTCTCAACTATTCTTACAATAATTACTCTCCTGAACAAATCTACTTGGTTGCTGCCCTATTAAACGCATAATTTAAGCCATACATTGAATTTTGCTTGAATAGTATTACTCTTTATTGTTGTTGTAAGCCATTTTGTCTTGACACAAATAAATCCCTATTTTGGCATGTTTCGGGTCGATGTTCTAATCTTAAGACGAAAAACACGTTTATTTAGAAATCAATCTTTCTGTTTTGTGTGACATAAAAGATGAGAAATGCGTTTTAGACAGTTTTTAGAATGGCATAAAACTTTGAGCCTGCAATTCATGGACCTTGTTAACGGAAAAATGAAATACTCATGTGCTGAAAGAAAATTTTATACGTGCTCCGTAACAAAATAGATGAAGACGTAAAAAACTCTTAAGAGCTTGCAGCCATGAAAGTTTCTTTCGTAAATCCCGGTCCTAACGAGTCTCTTCTAGAGGGCGAGAAGACAATGACCGCTGCGTGTCCTCCCCTCGGGATTTTGTATTTAGCCTCGACGCTGAGAAGCAGGGGAATAGAGGCGTCCGTGTTGGACCATGCGGCTGAACAAGTATCCGTTAAGAGGGTTGTTGATTGGGTCAAAAAAGAAGACCCTGACGTTCTCGGCTTGTCCGTGCTTGTTAGTTCCAGTTTGACGGCGCCCCGAATCGCGGAGGAAGCAAAAAAGGCGAATCCTGACCTCGTCGTTGTTTTCGGGAACCACCATGCGACCTTTAATGCCGAAAGGATTCTCAGGAAGTACCCTTTCGTGGATGTCGTCGTCAGGGGTGAGGGCGAGCAAACCTGCCTTGAGCTCGTGAACCGTTTGGAAGAAAAGAGCGGTCTCAAGGATGTTTTTGGGATTACTTACAGACACAAGAACCGCATTGTTTCGAACCCTGACAGGCCATTGATTAAGGACGTTGATTCGTTGCCTTTTCCCGAACGGAGCCTTTTGGACAACGAGTACCACAACACGACCGTCGGGATTAACGTGGCGCCAAAAAAGTTTGCCAGCTTCCTTTCTTCCCGAGGGTGCGTCTTCAAGTGCCGCTTCTGTTGCTGCTCCAGCATCGCGCACGGGGTTTGGAGGGCAAGGTCCGTCGAAAACGTTTTGGAGGAGCTTCACCTTCTAGCCAGCGAGGGTTACAAGCAGGTCATGTTTGTTGACGACAACTTCACCTTGAACCGCAAGAGGGCGGTGGAGCTTTGCCGCAGGATGAGGAAGGAAAAAATCGACTTGGAATGGATATGCGAGGGAAGGGTCGACCAGTCTTCTTACGACATGTTCAGGGAGATGGTGAAGGCGGGTTGCCGAATGATGTATTTCGGGATCGAAAGCGGCACCCAGAAGGTCCTTGACTACTACAATAAGCGGACGACTCCGCAGCAGTCCATGGAAGCCGTGAAGAAGGCGAGGAAGGCGGGGATGGACCTCATAGTCGGCTCGTTCATCATCGGCGCTCCCAACGAAACGAAGGCGGACATTCAAACGACCCTCAATTTCGTGAAGGGGTTGAACCTCGACATTCCCCAAATCAACGTTTTAGGCGCCTTTCCCGGCGACAACATTTGGCAAGAGTTCAAGGAGAAGGGTCTCATCGACGAAGACAAGTATTGGGAAAGGGGAGTCGGCGTCTCGGACGTTTATCCCAACGCTGTGTCCCTTAGCGAGATGAGGGGGATGGTGCGTGATTTCTATAAAGGGTTCCTTTGGTCTCCCCGTTTCGTAGTGAGGCAGATTCAGCTCACGCTCAAAAGCACGTATCGGCTTAACGTGGTCTTCGACAGCCTAAGCAGAATCAGCACCGTCATAGACAACGTGTCCAGTTTCACGTCATTATAGGAACATCAGTAAAACTGTAACATTTTTTCAAGTTTCCATAGGATAAAGACCAAGTTTCTACTATCTGTTTTGTTCAACATTCGATTTTGCTGTTTGAACAACAAACCACGCGAGACCTTGTCTAATTTGATTAACAACAGATTTCAAACTATGATCATCATTCGGTGATTAGCGAAGACCCGTCCTGATTTGCGGCGCAAATTTTCTGTTGTTTTGGGGCGTAAACACTGGCAATCCTTTTTTCTGGAAAGAGTGCTTACTTCATGGTTTCTAATGTTGCTATTTGGGCTTTGATGTATCCGACTGAGTATGCAAGTCCGTGGTGCACCTGTTTTCCGTCTCCTTCGACTGCTGGAATGTGGTCTGGGTTAAGGCAGCCTTCGAAATGAATTTCTTTCAACGCCTGCAGGATTCTGAACATGCTCATGTCTCCGTCGTCGAGGAGCGTTTCCTCAAACCCGCTTGACGAGGCTAAGTTGCCTTTGACGTTGCGGAAGTGAACTTGAAAGATGCGACCCTCGCGACCATAGTTGCGTATCTCATTCAGAACCAACGGCAGACCGCCTGCTTCCCCTCTGGTTCCGCAGCAGTAAATGTAACCCACGGCTCTGCTGGGAAACTCCTTAACGACGCGGTTGAACCCTGAAGTGTCCAAAGGTGCACCCGTCAACGGTGGATCAGACGGGTGAATGGCAAGTTTGACGTCGTGTTCTTCTGCGATGGGAACCAGATGTTCGTAGGCAAGATGGAAGCGACGCCACCAATTTTCTGTTTCTTCTTTCGTTAAGGCTTCCTGTTGAAGCTTGCTTGAATCGAGTATTTCTCCGCGGGAACAGTATCCGCCTCGATGCACAGACCTGTAGTGGGTCACAGCCCAGTCGACGGTTTCACCTGCGAACCGTTGCCTCGCAAGCGGAACCTCAGCTTCGCCGAAAGCCTTCAAAGCTCGGCACGATTTGTCGAGCTCGTCGTCTCCGCCCTTCTGGTTCTTCATGAACTTTTCCGTTATGTCTGGCAGGGTTACGCGGTTCACTTCCAGCCCAAAGGAGCAGATTCTCTCCTTTATCTTAAGAACGTCATCAAGGTCTGGGTAGCCTTTCTTTTTGTCGCTGGTAAAATCGGTTCCTCGGTTAAAGTCAATGCAGTCCACTCCCAGCTGTTTTACCAATTTAAGATAGGAGTCCGAAAGGTCGCCGCTCCAAACAGACACTTTCATCACATTAGTCACCAAACCTGACGTATCTATCTATGAAGCATCAATCTTTAATGTGTTCACGTTATCCCGCACGCATCTTTATATCGCATAAAAATTTTCAACAAGAATTATCACGGATAGCCCAATAATATTTATATGTATAACACACAATTATCCATCAGCCCAAAATATAACACCATAATATAAATTGAACTTGGACGGGTTCGGGATGAAAACTGGCGTAAAAGAGGCTGTCTCCAGTTTCATAAAAACTTTTGACAGAAGAGCCAAGGTCATGCTTGCTACCATTGGGCTTTACAACTTTTCAGGCGGCCTTCCATCCAAGTACGCCCAGCTTTACGTCGCAGCCTTAGGAGCAGACGCGCTGCAGATGGGGTCATTATACAGCATTGGGCAACTGGTCTATTGCGCAATCTCGGCTCCCATGGGATGGTTTATTGATAGGCACGGCGCAAAACGGGGAATTATCTTAGGTCTATTTTTATCCGTATTTGTCTCAGGAATTTATGGCAATGCTTCCAGCTGGTTGATGCTTATTCCAGCAATGATCATTTACCAGATTAGCTTCAACATGATCTATTCTCTTCCTGACATGGTACTAATTGAGTCGATCAAGCCTGAAAAAAGAGCCCAATCGATAGGCTTCGCGCGGACAATCGGCGCCATACCAAGCATTTTCACGCCCATCATAGCATCCGTGATCGTAATCGCGTTCGGCGGAATAACGGCTCAAGGCATCCGTCCGCTGTACACGATTCAGATGGTTTTAACCCTAATGATTATTCTGTTTGTGGCTTTCATGATGAAATCCTCCCGAGATCAGCCAGCAGCAAACAAAGGGTCCAAAGGCATGAACCTAATTGAAGGCTTTAAAGAATTGTTCAAAGGCGAAAAAGGGCTAAAAAAATGGACGATTGTAATGAGCTTGTGGTATTTTGCGTCGGCTCTCTCCGTGGCTTATGTTCCGCTGTGGATGGTGAACGTGAAAGGAGCAGACCCTTATATCCTCGGAATCATGAGCACCTTGAGCATGGGAATATCTACCTTTTTACAGATGCCGATTGGAAGACTGGCCGACAAGATTGGACGGAAAAAAGCGTATTACATCCTGCGCCCCGTCTCGTACCTAGGCACCTTAATATTAATTTTTGCGCCCGCACCGAACTTTCTCATCATAGCAGGGGTTCTGGGCGCAATGGGACTGATGGAAGGCATAGGCGTCCTCAGCTCCATTCCCTTCATGACAATGTACTGGGAGCTAGTGCCCACGGAGAAAAGGGGAAGATGGTTCGGGTTCACTGGAATATTCAACACGCTCATGACTATTCCGGCGTTCATGCTAGGCGGGTTCTTGTGGGAAATGGGAATGATGGAACTGGTCATCCTCCTCCCCGTCTTCATCGAGATGCTTGTCATAATCCCCATTTTGTCTAGGATTCCAGACACTTTAGGCCGATCCAACTAGTAAGCGAGGAACATAACAATGAAAGAAAAAGAAATTAAGTTAAAGCTAGAAGGGACAAAGGCTAAGGTGGTTTACCACACTTTCAGAGGAACCAAATTAAACACTCTACTCGTTTCCTTTGAAGAAAGACGCAGGGTCCTCTCAACTTTGGACGGATTCAGAGACGTAAAACACGTAGCTAACACTTTCATTCCGGACGGCATACTAGGACATACGGTGAACGACTTTCAAGAGTTCAAAGAAAATTTCCCCAAAATGGCTTTCGGAATCCCAGCTGACGAGATAACTTTTTTGGGCACAGGAGTCGACATGGACGACTTGGCTGTGTGCGAAAAATCTTATCAAAAGTTCATGGTGTGCTGTTTGGCGACCGCTGGAGTGAAAGGCAACGCCATGAGGACAGGAATGGACGAAACAAACTGGATTGAGAGAAACGGAAAATACGAAGAAACAGCTGGAACAATCAACACGCTTCTCTTAACCAACGTTCCTCTAAACGACGGCTCATTGGCGCGAGCCATCATCACCGCCACGGAAGCAAAAACTGCCGCCCTCCAAGACTTGAACGTCAGAAGCACGTATACTCCACAAAATCAGGCGACTGGTACAGGAACCGACAACATAATCGTTGCTTCGGGAAAAATGGTCGGGAAGCCGTTGTGGATAACGGGCGGACACACCAAAATAAGCGAGCTAATTGGCGTCTCAACAAAAACAGCCATAACCGAAGCAATAAAGAAACATCATTTCAAATTAAAAAAAACCTGAACAAAAACAATTTTCTGTTACGTTATAAGCTTTAGAGTTAATATTTCGTGTGCTGCCACAGGGACTCCGATTTTTCCGTTCTTTATTTCCGCACGTTGCTTGTTTTCCTCGTTAAGGTTGGTTAACCATGCTTCACGGAAAATCTTTTTTACTTCGATTTGGGCAGTGCACGGTTTGCCCGCAATTTCATAGAATCTGAGTATGGTGGAACAGTCATCTTCAGCCCGTTTAATGGCGGATACAACCAAGTTGTCAGGTGTAATCTTCACGAACCAATCGTCAGCTGGAACATTCCCTCCTTCGCCTTTGACGCTCCAGCTAGCAAACGGATTTACGAAGCTCTTCGCCTGCTGATACGACCTTGATTTTGCCCAATCTCCCACGTGCGGAATTATGGAGTATTCAAAAACATGCAGCCGACGGCACTGCGCTCCGGGCACAGTAAGTGGTGGTCCTGCGTGTCCCTTTCGAGTTAGCATGTTGTCTTTGCTTAGGGACCCTACGCACCTCAATAGAGTAACGTAGACGCTGACTCCGTCTTCTTCTCTGCACTCGTATTCGGGCAGCCCAACGTTGGCTACGGTGACGCCTTTCTCACCATCGTGGACTTCAAGCCAGAACATTTGCGGAAACGTCGTCGGAGGTGGCTGCCTCCAATTTTCGCCTTTAACTTCGTTTTCGACGGGTCTTTCGTTGACGACAAACAATCCGTCAGAGCTCACCGAAGACGCTCGTATGCCAGTCGGAAACTTTACCCTGAGCCTATGATCCTCGGCTGCGTTGTCCACAACCGTTTTGACGTCTATTCTGGGAACGCCTGAATGCAACGAAACATAAGACGTTACGGGAACTTCCGCCATCTCGCTGCTGCGCCTGTCTCCTTCCGCTTTTTTGGGCACATCCAAAACTAGGCTAATCTTTAAAGTGGCAGAAACAGGTCCCTTCTCAACGGTCTCTATTTGTGCACGTCTATTTTTGCTTGTGACAACCGTGTCTCCGCCTTTAGGAGGCGAATAATCCCACACGTCGCCGTGGTCTCCCTCGTCAACGAACAAGTTAAAGCCTTTGTACATGGCATTGTTGCGTTTATCAGTTACCGTTAAGGAACCGCCTTCATCGGCATCAGCCTCAACTCGGAAGAACTCATTCTCTAACGAGCAGGAACCTGCCTTAACAGTTGATTGCGTTTTTTTCTGTTCAGTTTTCTCAGATTCTATAACCACAAATTCTCTGAAACCGTTAGAAGGCACGTCCTTGGCGATGAACGTAATGCGCGAAAGTTCCTCCTTCGGGAATCTCGCTTTGTCTTCTTTGAGGAATTGAACGGGCGCAGCGTCTCCTTCTTTATCCATGGCTACATAGTTGCCTGTTGGGAGGTCCACCCATAGCTTCGCTATGTCGCTGCGTGCCCAGTTTGACGGGTTATAAACGACCACCCTTAAAGCGTCAGCGTCCGAAAAATTCTCAACCTTGCTGGCTATGTACCTCAATGCGTCGTACGTAACTGCGTTGGTAATCTGAATTGCCTGCTGGTTCCGCGATTCCATCTCCACGTGAACCGCGTCGACGCTGCTGCCGTGGACGCTGTCGTGAGCCTGATTCAGGAGTAGAATCTTCCACGCCAACGAAAGCAGTTTCCTCGGATACTCGTGCCCGAAAAGAGCCGCGAAGCAAGACAGGGGTTCAGCGTAGCTCTCCAAAAGAATCTCAGCCTGCCTGTTCTGCTGTTTAAGGTACATGCGGGTGGAAAGCACGCTTGGCAAAAGGTAATGGTACTTGGCTCCCCAAAACTCTCCCTTGTAGGTCTGCATCTTCCCCGCCATTGAACGCAACGGACTTATGTAATCCTCCAATCCTCCCTGAATTAGCTTGATACCCAAGTCTTGTTTGTTGACATATTTTATTGCGTCAACTATCCCCGGCTGCGCGTGCGCATGGTCATACCCGTTCATGAACAGCAACATGCCCGAAACCGATTTGGGCGACAACGTCTCTGCCAACCGTTTGACCTTGTCAACAAGCGTCTCAGAATCGAACGTTTCTAGTACGTCACCGAACGACCTTGGATACGTCGGAAACCCGCACGGTCCCTCCCAAAGTCTAACGAATCTGTCCTGCATGGATGGCGGAATGCCCAGCAGCGCCGCGTTAACGTAAGAATCAATCAGGTGCACGGCAATGACTTCTGAACCGTTCGGAGCCCGCCAGATGAACTCGGTTTTCAGCTCGTCCCCTTCGTCGCCCATCCCCCTCATGAAGACGAAGTTGTCGATGCCGAATCCTCGGAAAAGTTGGGGAAGCTGCGAAGGGTGACCGAAGTTGTCAGGCACGTACCCAACCTTTGAGACGTCGCCGAACTGCCGCCCAACCCTGTGTCCAAGCAGCAGGTTCCGAACAAGCGACTCTGAACTGACAAGCCACTCGTCAGGCTGCGTGTACCATGGACCAACGAAAAGTTTTCCTTCAGAAACTAGTTTCTTTAGGCTTTCAGTTTTTTCTGGCCGCACCTCCAAGTAGTCGTCGATTACGGACGTTTGGCCGTCAAGGGTGAAACATTTGTAGCCCGGCTTCTGGCCGAACACCCTCAACAGGTCGTCCATGAACTCCACGAGCCACATTCTGTACTCCTGAAAGGGCATGTACCACTCGCGGTCCCAGTGAGTGTGCGAAACGACAATTATTCGCTTATCCGACAACTTTCTGACCAACCTCACGAACGTTAACATTTTTTGACCATATTTCTTAAGGTTTTATGGGTGAATCCGTGAATGCGACTAAAAAATTCGCCAAGATGCCTCAATGCTTTATTTTTTCTAATAGGGATTTTCCTTCGCACTTGTAGGGGATTTCGAGGATGTCCGCTATTGTGGGCGCGACGTCGATTATTTCGGATTCCTCTATGACTTTGCCTTGAAGCGATTCGTCGAGGGCTCCACCTGAAACGATGGACAAGACTCTTCTGGCGCACCCAGAATACTCGCCTTTCGAACGGTCATTCTCGTAATCCCAGACTTCGCAGTCGTACGGCGGAAGATGGTCGCAGCACCAGTTAGGCGAATTGGCGCCTATCATTTTGCCGACCTCCCTCGCGGCTGAGCACGCAGCGTGGTAACCGTGGTCAGACGCCAAGATTAGGTAGGTTTTGTCCCAGAGCTCGTTGGACTTCAGGAACTCGACGACTTCTCCCAGAAGGCTGTCCAAAAATTGTATGTACGAATGTTTTGACGAGCGAACGTGGGGATTCCAGAACGCGTAAGAGGGGCAGTTGGAAACGATGTCGTTGACCGGGAAATAGACGTGGACAAGGTTCCAGTTCTTCGTTTTCCTCAGGAACGGTAACGCAAGTTCCCTCCACATCGTCTCGTCAGGAAAATAAGACGTCAAAGCGTACATGTCAGTAGCCGTGAAAAAGTAGCCCGGAGCCGCCCAGTTGTTTGTCGTGAAGCACGCGGACGTTATGCCCTCGGGATTATGGCTTTTAGCATATTCGAACAATCCCACAGGGTCTGAGTTTTTCCTCTCATAGTATGACTGGTTCTTCAGGGACTTCCAAAATGGCTCCACGTCGTAGCTTCCCGTCGCGAGATACTTCATTCCGTGCGGGGTATCACATGTCCTACGGTTCCACGCGAAAGAAAAAATCCCGTTCTTTATTAAATACGAAAAGTTTGGAATCAAGCCTTTCTCGTGGTAGCCCCAAACGTTAACTGGCGGCATCTCCTCAGCAACGTTGACTCCTTTAGCCCAATGTCCCGGAAGCTGGTCTATTATGATGAAAAGCACTCTTTTCATGTCTTTGTCGTATTCTACAGGGGTCATCATGTAGCATCATACCCTTACGCATTACACTGACTGAACATAAGGTTACGTCTTTTTAGGGTTTTACCATGACCATATCCATGACGATTTGAGAATGATGGACACTGACACCCCTAAGCCCGCGCTGATGCTTACTCCAGCCATCAGCCCTGCCATCGCCATAAATTTAAGGTCTTTCCAGTCAGGTATTAATCTGACGACTATCACGTCGCTGATGAGTGAACCCACGAATATGGCTATGGCTGCTGGAGGAATCTGAAAGGCTCCGAGAAGCAACCCGATGGCTGATAATGGAACGCCGATCCGGTTTAGGACAAACTCGACTGCGACCAACACCATCGAGACTCCCATGCCTATGCCGATTCTTTCGGGAGGAATCTGTATCTGCCTAGTTGCGTACATCAGAAGCTCCAACATGCTTTGAGGCCAATACATCAACGTGTAAGGATAAGCGGTCGACGGGATAGGTGTCATCCTCCAGAAGAAATCGTAGAATATTACGCTTAGCACAAGCGCCACGACGTTGCCTATGATGAACATTTTTATGTAATCCATAGGTTTCGTTTCAGTCAAATACGCTATTCTCATCGACTGAACTATGCCCGCTGATCCCCCTGTTTCTATGGCTGGTTGGAAGTCCCATCCTACTAGCCCTTTATAATCCGTGAACAACGTTATCATGCGCCACGGGTACGGGAAAGACGGGCTCATTCCTCCTATGCCTAAAGCCCTCGATGAAATTAACGCCATCAAAAAGCTGTAACCCGTTGACAACAGAATAGCTATCCACGCCGGATATTCAGGGACGAAATACAGGAAGAGTCCAGCAGAGGCCAGCGACGAAAGTACGAATATTATCAGAACAATGGGGACTGAAGACCACCCTTCGGTTCTGCTTCTGATTTTTCCGAGAAGCTTAAAGGATTTGAAAACTTCTTTTCTCAAAAGGAAAACGTAGAAAATAGCCATAGCCATGCTCATTCCGAACTGGAACGGGAGCCATATGCGTAGAGTTGACCTATATTGGAGGCTGGCTATGCCCATTCCGGGGTAGTATTCTTGAACCCATTGTGGAAATATGTTCGGGAAAGTAACCAAAAACAGGTTGTTCGCTATCACGTACACGAAGATGGAGGATACGACGAGGCACGCAGCTACATTAAGCGGAATAACTATGCCCATTGAGTACGTCAATATGTCGGTAGACAAGCCAATTATGGCGCCCGGAACGACGTCTTGAGTAAAACTCGTAAGGTCCACGAAGGGGAGAGGAACTATGGGCGTGCCAATAAGATGAGGGGCATAGAGAATCAAGCCGAACACGAGCCCAATCATTACTGAAAAAATAAAGATTCTCATCTGATTCTCTTTCTTCTCAGACAATACCTCAACGAGGCTGCTTTGAATCTTGGCGAATGGAAACTCTAACTTTTCAACATCTATGAATAGATGAGAGCAGAACAGTGCTATAGAAACCGATTGAATGAGAGACAAGATAACCATTGTAAGAACTATGGCGATGGGTTGGAACCACTCCGCCACGAAAAAAGTCCGCAACTGCAAGATACTGGCGTCTTTAGGAACAAACCATGAAGGAATCAGGTTTATCAGGGGTTCGCCGTAAAGCATTACGTGGGAGAACACGGGATGAGTTGAAAAGTAGACTCTCCAAATAAGCCCATAGTAGGGCGTAACAAGGCTGGATACCGCTGAAGTTGCGGAGAACATAATGAAAAGTTCCTGTTTTGTTAGGGGATTCCCAAAGTACCTTGTTAATTCGCTAAATATGATGGCGATGACGAAGGACGCTGCCACACCTAAAGTGCCAGCTCCTGACGTCAAGTTCATGTATATAGATGCTGGTAAAAAGATTAGGATAGCTGTCAGCATGGCGACGAAGCTTCGCCAAGTAAGTCCAGGCTTAAGAGACGATGAATTTTCCTGCACGGATTTAGTCATTCAAAAACCTCCTACGATCAGCAACATCAAGGCTTCTCCAAAGCAACAATTGCTTCCTCAGAGAGTCCACGAAATAGTAACATGAGACAATCCACGCTTTTCTGTCTCCCGACGTTCTTTTCAGATACGCTTGTGTTGAATACCCCTCGGTGTCCTCAACGAACCGAATTTCCACGTCCGAAAGAATCAAAAGTTCATAGGGAGCTTGCCTAATAACGAGTTTTAACGTGGCGTCTTCCACCATCACGTTCTTTGTTTCAGTAATCATGAACATGTGTCCCACGTTGCCTGCTCCGTCAAAAAATTCTTTCAGGAATCTAAGAATGCTTACCGCTTCCTCTCGGGATGAAGCTCTTGAGGGTATAGGTATTTCCCAATCGTCCTGTCCAGGCTCGGTGGTGAACTCCCACTTTCTAAGAAGCGAAGGTGTAACGGATTTGCTTGCTGAAAAAGACGGCCACAAAGACGTGACAAAGCTGACCACCAAAATTATGACAATCGTGAGCATTGTGGTTGAAGAAATGTGGTTGAAGGGTATCTCCGAAGGCAACAACCCAAAATTGCGGAAGGCAGTATTAAGTCCGAAACCCGCAAAGTATCCTAGGAACCCTCCGACGACGGCGTAAATCTCCGATTCCAAAATAAACATGGACATAGAACCTAGAGGCGTCAACCCCGTCACTGCGAAAACCTGGATTTCTCTGTTTCTTTCCCTTATGCTCGAAAGTATTGTTACGGCAATGTTCAGGGCTGCGATGACAACAAGAACCATTAGGGACTCGAACCCGAAAGTAACATACAATGGCAGTCTTGAAGCTGAAAAAATTAGACCGTTAACAACGAACGAAATGTTTAGGTCTAGAGTTAAAACCAGGTTACTCGCGATTTCTTGAATTTCGCCACTTGTTATTTCAGAGGACACGGGTACAGCGACTATTGATTGAACAAACCCTCCGAGGCTGAAAGCAAATCTTTGCGGAACCACCAAGACAAGTTCCCATGAAAGTTGAGGAATAGTAGCTCCAGGATCCAAAGGCTGAGCCATGTCTTTAGCGATATAGGAATTATAGGAGGGGTCTGGGACTCCAAACTGGAGACCATTCGGTTCTCTTAATTGGCTGAGGGCACTTTCGTCAAAGATTCCTACGACGACTAGTTCGTAGCTGCCGGTGCTAATCTTGTCGCCTACTCCCACGTTCAACGCGTCGGCCTGTGCCGAGGAAAGTATGCATGTCAGAAAATCATCTTCTGCGAAGAACCTTCCCGAGGTCAAGTTTTGCTGGAAGACAGACTCAGCAGGCGACACTCCCATAATGGCTCTTATGAAACTTGTCTGAGTTTGAGATGATATTCCCTGATAAACGCCGTATCTGAATATTGTTTGAGGATAGTAAACGACCCTAGGCAATATTACGAATTTACCCTTCAAAACCTGATTAAGGACTTCAACAACCTGTGCTGAGAAAATGTCATTTTGAGGCAAACCTTGACCGTTCTTTAAGAACAACTGCGTCGGGTAGAGCAAATCCAGTGTTCCAAGGGACTTCGGCGAAATCTTGACGCCTATGTATGGTGCCATGCACGTGATTGACGTTATGGCTGTGCTGACTATGAAAACTGTTAGGAACGTTAGCACAGCTCGGAGACGATGTTTTCTTATGAAGTTAGCAGATATAGAGGAAGCTAGGGCAACGACGCCCAATCGAGCCTTCTCGATACCGTGCTTACCAAGATACCGTACGGAAAGGGCTTTTGACATTTTTTCCGCTTCAATAGCCAGTATTCCCAGACTTATGACGAACATTATCATCAGAACGGAACCGATGTTCGCCACCATCGCGTTGCTCATGACCGTGTATGCTGGATGTATGAGGCTCATCGTGATAATGGAGAGCAAAGTGAAGCCCACTATGAAAAGTAGCCTTACAAGACCTTTCGTGGCTTGAACCAATATTCGCTCCACTACGAAGGAAACTATTATGGCAAGGATAAAAAGTATCGTTATGCTTGTGCCTGCTTCGTTTATTATAGCCATAACTTCGTTGTAAGCTCGGGTTGACCAAGAATAAGACAGAGTAGCGTAGCCGTAAGCTTCGCTGTAGTTTTTACTGCCAAACAAGCTTTCAGCCAACGCTAAGTTCCTTTGGGATTCGTCAAGCGCTTTTTCTATGCTGAGGCTTCTCACATTGTACGCCGTTAACTTTTCGTATCTGGATTTTGTGGCTCTGAACATGTCGGAGGCAAAAGCGTAAACTGAGAAGGAAATCGTGATTGAGTCATTAGAAATTGAAACTCCTCTCCCTTCAGGCTCCTCATCCGTCGAATTAGTAAGAAACATGGGCCAGCTTAACGAAGACGCTCCCGTGCCTCCTATTTTCAATAAAATGGCGCTTTTCGAGGACGGCGGGACAAAAACCATTCCCACAGTTTCCCAAGGATTATAATAAGCGCCATAAGTGAGTAAATCGCTTTTGGACGAAAATTCGATGGGGCGTAAGAACCCGCTGACTGAAACAAATATGTCGCTTGAGACAAGCGAGTAAAACCTTGAGTCCAAAACCATAAGTGGCCTGTCATATCTTGGGTCCAACAGGTCCAAAACTGTTATGGCTCTGAGTTCTGCAACCACGGCAGACACTTGCGCAGGATGGCTCATAGGAAAGATTGTGCTTGCAAAGACTCTGCCGCCTTGAACTCCGAGGTCGGGAGCATAAAGTATGTTCCCAGTTTCTTTATCGATAATCCAAGCTTTGGTTTCCCACCCTCCCTTGTTGTACGTGAGAGTGTAGGGCGCTATGCCCCTAATTTGGAAGCTTCCGTTTTCGTCAGCCATCGTAACTATCTTTGCTAAGGGATTATTCATAGTCGTCATTTGCACTTGAACTAGGGCGTTAGAAATGGATTCATACCATCCTAAACTGTTGTTAAAAAACAGGACTCTACCATTCAACGTGATGAACCCCGCGTTTTGTGAAGCAATTATGCTGCTTCCCACGTACACGCTTCTGACAGGTTTAACGCTGGCCCAACTGAGGGACCACTCATTGTCGTTTAGTATGGATGAAACGATGAAGCCTGAAACAAGAAACTGAGGCTTCAGGTTTTCTAGGTCAATAAGTTCCAAGTCGTTAACGGGCGACCCTATGTACTTGGAGTATGTTGAAGCGGGAGAACTGAGAATGTTGAATGATACACAGCCAGCTGTAAGGGGGATTTCGCTTTCAAGCATAATTGGCTGTTGGATTGTTCCCCACCACATAGAGGTTGTAGACAGCCTTTCCTCAA
>CAZRIK010000017.1:0-25537 GCA_964600125.1 uncultured Candidatus Bathyarchaeia archaeon | reverse complement strand
CGCCTTGCTTGTGGACGCCGTGCAACGGTACAACGTTGACGAGGCACGCATCTACCTGACGGGGCTAAGCATGGGAGGATACGGAGCGTGGCACCTAGCCGCATCTTACCCCGCCCTTTTCGCAGCCGTGGTTCCAATCTGCGGCGGCATGATCCAAGACCCAGAATTCCAAGAAAAAATAAAAGCCCTAAAAGACTTGCCGATCTGGATCTTTCACGGTGCAAAGGACGAAGCTGTACCGATTAAAAACTCGAAAGAGGTTTACAATGCTCTCAAAAAGCTCAAGGGAAACGTGAAGTTCACCGTTTACCCCGACTTAGGTCACGACTCGTGGACGAAAACCTACGACAATCCCGACCTCTACAAGTGGCTGCTCAAACAGAAACGTCAGCCCAAGAAGGATTGACTGGCATTTCGTTCGAAAAGTTTAAGCCATTTTCAAGCATAAATCGATGTTATGCCGTTTTCCCGTAAGTTCAGGGAAGGAATGGGGCTACCCAAAGAAGGCCAAGTCATAAACGGATTCACAGTAGAGACTATTTCAGTCAGCCACGTCGGTGTCAGCGCAGGACGATACGAGTATCCTTTTGAGTTAATCGTTAAGGGTGAAGGAAGCATAAACAAGGTCAAAGTCACGTTCAAAGAGTTCTTCAAGACCCGAAGGACGCTTTTCTCGGAGTTCGGAAACCCGTACCAGTGCCAGCACGGGAAAATGGAAGCTAAAGACTTGGGCGGTGGAAGGTTCTCAATCATTTCCCGCGGAGCTTGTACACGGGTTTTCCTGAAAGACGAATTCGAAAAATTCGTAATGTATCTTAAGGAAAACGGGTATGTTGTTGACGAAAAAGACGAAGCGGAATGGAATAAAACAATCGAAGAATACTTGAGGCAATACGAAAAAGCATCTTCTCGAAAAAATCCTTTCTTCCGTTAATTGACCCATTACATTCTATGTTTAATTCTTAAATTTCGACTACAGAAAGCGCTTTTCTTTTGGTCTTACAAAGAACCAACTGAAGCTTTCATAATCTCTTTTAACTCTGACATGCGTCGGCTTCGTGTCTCAGCAGCTTTCTTGAAGGCTCTCGGTATTGTGGCAAGCAGCTGCCCCGAACGCTCAGCAACATCCGCGTAAAATTTGGCAGCCTTCTCTTCCAGCTTCAACGCTGTCTTCAAATCGTCCACATAACTCACCTTTTCGGGAAGAATTGTCTCAATTTGGCATTCACTGAGTCTTAAGCCTTTGAAAGAGAAGCAGGCTTCCAGAGCGTCCGTTATCGTCTCTTGGTAAGTTCTAATCACCAACGTCCTGCTTTTTTCGCATTCTTTAGCAAACTTCACGAACGTTTCTCTGTTCTCGGGGTACTTGTCAGCCATTTCCCCGTAAAACCGCGACGAGTCGCCCTCCAGCCTTTCGACGAAGCTTATGACGGCTGAGGCTGTTGCTTCGTCCGAGCTCTGTTCGTTCACGCTAGAACCACCTTTGGATGACGACTTTGCTTTCGGTGAAGAACCTGATTGCCTCTTGACCCTGCCCGTGCAGCACGCCGAAGAAGGAGTTTTTCATTCCGCTGAAGGGGAAGAACGCCATCGGGGCAACTATGCCTATGTTGACGCCGATGTTGCCACATTCAACCCTGTACTGGAACTCGCGAGCCCACTTTCCGCTTGAGGTGAATATTGACGCTGCGTTGCCGTAAGGGTTGCGGTGAATCGTTTCGACCGCTTCATCAAAGGTCCTAGCCTTGATGACGCACGTTACGGGACCGAAAATCTCGTCCTTTCCGATGCTCATGTCAGGAGAAACGTTCTCGAAAACAGACGGATTCAAGAAGCAGTCTTTAGGCCAGTCGCCGACGAGCTTCACGTTTCTGCCGTCAAGCGTCAAATCTGCGCCTTCTTCGACCCCTTTCTCGATGAATTTTACGACCCGTTCCTTTTTGCCCCTGTCACGCAAAGGTCCAACTTGAACCGTTTCGTCAAGCCCGTAGCCAACCCTGATTTTTGACGCTGCACTCACGTAGGCGCTCATGACCTTCTTGTAGAAAGCGTCGTATTCTAGTTCGCCGAGTCCCTCGCCCACGACGACGAGGTTTCCGCCAGCAAGGCACCGTTGACCCGCATTTCCATAAAAAGACGTCATACAAGCAGCAACAGTCTTTTCTATGCCAGCATCAGGCATCACTAAAAGAAAGTTTTTGGCGCCACATTGGGCGATGACCCGTTTGCCTGTTTCGCCGCACTTCCTGTATACAACGTCTCTTCCGACGGCGGTGGAGCCGACGAAACAGATTCCTTCAATACCAGGATTGTTCAGCATGGCTGAAACGGTTGACCTTCCGCCGTTCACGATGTTCCAAACGCCCGGCGGGAATCCTGCTTCATCCAATAGCTCAGCCAGTTTCGCTTGGCTTACGGGGTCCTCGCTCGAGGGCTTCATGACTATGCAGTTTCCCGCGGCGACAGCGTACGGGGCGAACCAGAGCGGAACCATGAACGGAAAGTTGTAGGGACCTATTATGCCGAATACTCCGAGCGGCTGACGAACGAGGTATTCGTCGATGCCCGAGGCGATGTCTTCCAAGTTGTAGCCCATCATCAAGGACGGAATACCCGTTGCGACCTCGATTTGTTCGATTCCTCGCCTTGTTTCCCCACGTGCCTCGTCGATGGTTTTTCCGTGCTCCATCGTCTGAATTCGGCTTAGCGCTTCAAACTGTTCCTCCACAAGATCCTTTAGCCTGAAAAGGCACCTTGCACGGGCAAGCGGGGGAGTCCTCCGCCAGTCGGGGAAGGCTTCTTTTGCTACGTCAACAGCTTCGTTTAGTTCGTTTTCAGTCGAAATGGGAACCCGCGCTATGACCTTAAGCGTAGCGGGGTTAACGACGTCCACGATTTCTCCTTTCGACTCAACCCATTCGTTGCCTACGTAGTTTTTGATGTCGAGAATTTTTTTTATCGGTTCTTCCAATATAGTCATGCCATATTCCTCCAAAATTTTATTTTATTCCCAATTTTTCGTTAATCTCGTTCTGATAATTCTCAATTTTGCAGTTTTCAACCTCGCTCACCTTCACGGGTTTACCAATAAACGAAGACTCGAAGATCGCCATGGGCACAGCCACAGCTTTTGCTCCCAAAACGCCGTCAACCTCAGGTCTCCCATGACCTAATATGGCTTCAGCGAAGTCTAGAAGTTCAATGGCAAAGCTCGGGTCGCTTCCCCAGAAAGTTGCCTTGTAGTCAGAGCCTAATCCCTTGGGGAAGAATTTTTCTCTTGACTCTTCGCTGAGGTTACTGAGCATCATATCTGTTAACTTTTCGAGCTCCAAAACTTTGTGTGCAGAACCGTTTGCGGCGGGAACATCGAGACCGTGTTGCCAGTCGACAGAACCTCGGGTCCCATAAATTGCCCGGTGCAACAAACCTTCTCCGGGAGCGGATTTTGTCCAAGTCCACTGACCCAGAACTCCGTTGTTGAATTTGAAGACAGCCATGGACGTGTCTTCAACGGTGCAGTCAACGGGCTTCATTTTCTCTGGCCAATCCAAGTAGCGTATTGGTTCCAGAGACTTGACGGCTGCGTAAACTTCGTCGATTTCGCCGAGATTGTAAAGCAGTAAATCGCCCAAGTGCGACCCAACGTCCAAGACCCATCCTCCGCCAGCCCTGAACTTGTCGTGACGCCATGGGGTCCCGTCGACGACGCTGAGGTCGTAGGTTAATTCCTGCCAGACGGTGAAACGGGGCTCACCTATCATCCCTTGGTCTATAACCCACTTGATGGCGCGGTTCAGCGCTGCCCTCCGAAGGTTTTCGGCTGTCGCCAAAACGCGGTTGTTTCTTTGCGCGGCTTCGTTCATGAGCCTGCATGCCCTCATAGTTATTCCTAAGGGTTTTTCGACAATAGCGTGCTTGCCAGCGTCAAGGCACGAAACCGCAATATTGTGGTGGCTTCTGTGGTCGGTGCAGACGTCAACAGCGTCCAGACCCTTTTCCTTCTCAAGCATGATTTCATAGTTAGTGTAAACCTTCGGCTTTTTTCCCTGAAAACTGCTTAATTCCTCAGCGAGTCCTTGAGCCTTCTCTATCGTGGTGCTGCAGACGGCTTGAACATTGATTTTTCGAATGTTCTTGCTGCGAAGTAGACTGAGACCTGCTGCGTGGTGGTGGGAGATTAATCCGCATCCGATGATTGCTAAGTTGATTTCGGACATAGGCTCACTTTTTTTTCCTATATTGCTCTTTATGAATATATAATCTTATAGATGAAAAAGGGTGTCCCGAACGTATTTTTTAAGAAACTCGACAAAAGATCCGAAAAATGTTTGTGGAAGTTTTATATTTGGTGTTGCATGACCTAATGTGATCAACTATGCGTATTGATTGTCATGTACATGGAGAACCACAGAGCACTAAAGGCGACCCAGAAGCCTACGTCGAGTCCTGCCGAGAACGTGGAATAGAGGCGATAGTTCTTATCGAACCACTTTCGACGTGCCTTGAAGCAGTCAAAAAGTTCGGAGACTTCGTAATTCCAGTCGCATTTATAGACAGCGAAAACGCGAATCCCAAAGACATTGAGAGATACATTGACGCTGGATGTAAAGGGATTAAATTCTTGGGACCAGCCCATCCTTATGGGGATGCATGCTATTGGCCATTGTATGAGAAAATCCAAGAGTTGGGCGCGGTCGCTGTCTTTCATACTGGATATTTAGGCTCAGAGAAACCCGAGTACCGCCCCATTTGGATGGAACACATGCGAGCAGCACAGATCGATGTGGTCGCCCGACGCTTCACTGATCTGAAGATTCTGATGTCCCACTTCTCTAATCCGTGGTGGGAAGAAGCTTGGAAGGTTTCGTGGAGCAGAAAAAACGTCTATGCCGACCTATCAGGTGGAACAGCAATATACAGGTCAATCCGCATGTGGGCTGAAACGTTTGCGCCAGACGGCGTACTATTGGAAAGTAGTATAAAGAAGCTTTGCTTCGGCTCTGACGTCGTATACTTCAAAGAGGGAACCTTTCCGTTTGAAGAATATATTAGCTTCCACGAAAAACTCTTTGACAAGATCGGGCTTTCAAGCGAACTGCGCGAGCTCGTGAACAGCGGAAACGTTAAAGCTCTTTTCGGTCTTCATTAACGTAAATTGATATAACCAGTTAATTTTCATAAATGCCATGATTCAGGAAAAGAAAAGATAGCTATCTATGCCTGAGACAAAACGCACAATCGTATAAAATCAGTGGGGTAAATGGAATAATGATAATCAGTATCAGCTCGACCATGGAGGAAGCTGGATATGCCGCAGCGGAAAAAGCTGCGGAGATTCTTCGTGATGTTTTGGCTTCAAAGTCCAAGGCTTGTTTTATAGCCGCAACTGGAGCGTCACAGTTTGAATTTCTTAATTCTCTGTGCATACTTGAGGGAATTGATTGGGGACGAACCGAAATGTTTCATCTAGACGAATACGTTGGACTTCCCGCTGCTCACCCAGCGAGTTTCCGACGTTACCTTACAGAGCGCTTAGTGGAAAAAGTTCATCCAGGCAGGGTTCATTTTATTGAGGGTGACGCTTCGGACGCGACGAGTGAAACAGAAAGAATTGGTAAAATTATTTCGAAGAAAGAAATTGATGTTGCCTTTGTAGGAATTGGTGAGAATGGGCACCTTGCCTTTAATGATCCACCAGCCGATTTTGCGACAGAAAAACCATATTTGGTTGTTGACTTGGACGAGAAATGCAGAAAACAGCAAGTGAGCGAAGGATGGTTCAGAACATTAGAGGAAGTCCCTCAGAAAGCAATTACAATGTCAGTGAGACAGATCATGAAAGCCAACAGGATCATTTGCACATGCCCTGATAAACGCAAAGCCATAGCAGTGAGAGATTGCCTTTCAGCCGATTCGCCCTTTACCCCATTTAATCCTGCAAGCATTCTAAAAAAACATGAGAAATCGTATATTTTTCTGGATAGGGAGTCTGCATCCTTATTAAGGCAATGAGTCCATCGTATCTTTTGATATTATAGGCAGCTTAACACGAAGTCCTGAGAACGGAAACTTTTAAGGGAATAATATTTCTAAAAAATTCTATAATATGGGTCGATGTTGTCGCCGACTGGCTCAGTGTTTTCTACAAGATGCTGCACGTTCATGGGAAGCTTGTTGTAGACTCCGATTTCCGCGTTTTTCTTCCAAAACGCATTCTCGATCACATAGTACAGGACGGGAAAGACGGGCTTGTTCCTCTCCTCAAAGCCAACCAGGGCGATGTCAACGGCAAGACCAACGCTTTTCCCCAGAGGATACTCGGAGAAAGACGTGACCGCGCCGTAGCCTTCTTGGCATTCAGAGCAGCCCATGTTGTGGATGAACGTGTAAGGCTCGTGGGGAGCGCCTACGCCTTTGTTTATAGTGTTTACCTTGAGCGTTTCGATGAACTTTTTCCCCTGCTGGTCAATGAACTTTGAAGGAAAACCTTCCTTGGCAGCCTTCTTCGTCGCATCCATGACCGTGACGTACAGACCTTCAACCGCCTCGACGAACGCTTGCTGCTTAGCGTCGGGTTCTTTCCCCGCACAAACGGTGCGCCTGATTACGCCGTGGTAGCCCCTGAAGGACGGGCTTAAGCCCATCGAGACCATTTCTCCTTTGCGGATGACTTTGTTCGACGCTGGACCTATCACCGTGTAATTCCTTTCGCCAGAGGTCACGATCGTGACGAACCCCGTTCTCTCGGCGCCTAACGCCTTCATGATGAAATCTCCGACGGAAGCGACCTGAAGCTCCGTGACTCCGGGCGCTGTGACTGCTAACATTCCTCTGAACGCGGCGTCGGCGATTTTGTTAGCTTCCTGAAGCAGGGCGAGCTCTATGTCCGATTTTTCGTACTTTGCCAGCTGAAGAATCTTCGTGTCGAAGACGACGTTGCCTTTTCCGAAGTGCGACTCGAACATCGAAAGCTGGGCTTGGGGTAAAACCTCCGTCGATGAGGCTACCGCAACTTTTGCTCCATGTTCGGGAACGTTCATTTTGCTTAGAATCTGTTTCAAGCTTAGAAAGTGCGCCCATCTGTACTCCTCGTCGGAAATCTGGAACTCCCTGAGCAGCGAAATCTCAGCCCCCGACTTTTCAGCATCCTCTTCGAGGACGTGACCTCCCTCGGAGCCCGCTAGGATGTGCGGTTTTCCTTCGCGCGGCAACAGGACGCCGTACCGTTCAACCATCGGCCCAGATGTGCCCACAAGCCAAGCGGAGTCGCTTCTGTCTAGTTCGCTTCCGCAGACGTACAGCAAATCGTAGCCTTTCTTGCCCATAGATTCTTGGATTTTTTTCCATCTCTCTTCGTACTCTTTCCGAGGGACATGCAAATCCGTTTTGATTGTTGGGGCGTACTCCTCGAGGATTTGTCCCGCTATTTTGCTTAGATTCTTGTTTTCCATCACGCTTCACCTATCAAAATTTATTTTATTGAATCCTTTCTACCAGCTATTTTTATCAACGAATTGAGGCAGAAACCTGCTATGTGCCTTTAGCATCTCAGAACAGATTTTTTCAGCTCTATCGAAAGTTACGGGCCATCTGGGATGAGCCATGAGCGCCTGCAATAGCAGTTCTTTGTCGCCTGAAAGCGCGGCGTCAACAGTCAACTCTTCCCAGTGAATTATGGCGGAAGCTAGCTCCTGCAGACCCTTGGGGAGCTTGCCCATGCAGAGTGGTTTTATGCCGCTTGCGTCAATCAACGCGGGAACCTCAACTATTGAACCGTGAGGCAAATTGGGGATTGCTCCTTCGTTCGGGACGTTCAGATGCATTTCTATTTGCTTGTTTGTTGCAATTGCCGTGATTATCTGTGTAGCCAAGTCGCCGTGGGTCACTCCCGTGTGATGCATGCTGCCGTCCATTAGGGCAAGAGACTCCCCCTTAGCTATCGCCTCGTATTTTTGCCATTGCGTCGGGAGTTCCTTCGTGAACGTTCTGTAAAGGGACCAACATCCGTTTTTGTAGAAGGCGAGGGCTTCGTCGTGATGAAAGTACGGGAACAGATACACCGAGTTCGCTGGATAAAAGCCGTAAGTTTTCATGATTTCTGCGTCGAACTCATACTCCCTCTTTATCTCTGGCTTTTCAGCCTTCTCAATTTCGTCTATTACGTGCTGTTCAAGAATGGGATAACCGTCTTCACCGTCGACTCGGATGTCGATTATCCAGTTGGCTGGGTGATTTGTGCCCGCGCACCTAAGACGCACTTCCTCTTTTCTCTTTATAAAGGACACTGCCAATTCGTGGCTTAGTCCGTTGCCTCCTCCGTCACAGACCGCTATGCACTTGATTTTGCTCTTTCGGCGTATCGCATCAGCGACGAAATTGGTCGGATTAGTGTAGTTAATCAGCCAAGCGTCTGGACAAACGGTTTCTATGCTTCTGCACAGATTCAGCGTCTGTGGTATGGAACGCAGGGCATAGAATGTTCCGCCTGGACCAGTCGTTTCGTTCCCGAAAATGCCATACTTTATTGGGATTTCTTCGTCCAGCCTGAGGCTTTCTATTCCGCCTGCCCGAAAATTCGATATAACAAAGTCTGATCCGTCCAGAGATTCTTTCAAATCCGTTGTTACTGTAATCTTAAGATTGCATTTCGTTGCCTCCGCAATTTTTGTGCCCAACGCCTGCATCACAGGCAATCGGGTAGGGTTGATGTCCATTAAGCAAACTTCAGTTTTCGAAAAAACTCTTCCAGAATAGGCGAAAGAGTACAAAACCGCGGGGATGTAGGGGCTGCCGCCTCCGATTATGGTAATTTTGTTAATTTCCATCTTTTCCGCCCTGTCTGTGCGTTTCACATGTTTTCAATAATGCCACAGGTTTTTTGTTCCCTCGAAGTCGCCGATTTTATATTCCTGTAATTTTTTTGAGCCTCGGATTGTATGCTTCGTCGAGTCCGATGTTGATCAGGTTCAGCGAAACGAACATTAGAACCAAGAACAGTATTGGCGGAATAATCGCGTACAACCTTGTGGTAAGGAACCCTTGCGATATTGCGAGTTTCACGAGGTAGCCGAGAGTTACCAAGTTAATTGGGCCCACGCCTATCAACATTCTGAATCCTGTTTCGATCATCATGGCTGCTAGTATGGATTCTGCAAATCCAACTCCAATGTACGGAAGAACGTTGGGGGCAATTTCCTTGAATATAACCTCTAAATCGTTCTCTCCGGACAATTTAGCCAGTTCAACATACGGTCGCTCTTTGACGCTTAGAACCTGAGACCTCAGAAGCCGCGTTACGCCGGGCCAGCCGAAAATTCCTATGATTAAGCTTAGGCTGAGTATGTCCATCTGTTTTAGGTACAGTGTCAAAAATATTACTAACGGCCACGTTGGAATAACCAATAACGCGTCTGTTATGGACCTTAACGCGTGATCCACCAGTCCCCCCTTGTATCCAGCCAAGAACCCGATTGTTAACGCTATTAGTATGTCGATGATGCCAGCCACAAACCCGATTGTTAGTGTGTACCTTGTTCCCATAAGAAGCAAGGCGAACATGTCTCGACCGTATGGATCGGTTCCTAAAGGAAGCGAAGGTGATGGAAGCAGATATCCTGAATGTTCTCCAATCTCCAAGGGGCTTTTTCCATTAAGCCTATAGTAATTTATCGCGGGTTCAAGGAGTGATATGGCTATAAAAATTGCCAATAACGATATACCTATCTTTGTTTTAAGGTTCATTCTTGCGATGCTTATTATAACCTTGAACGGGTACAGCAGAATCTTTTTTATTTTGATTCTTTTAGCCTCCAACTCTTATCCGTGGGTCGATTAGGGGTAGAAGCAAATCAACTACAAGATTGGCCGTGAGGACTGTAAAAATCGATAAAATGAAGAATCCCATTATCGAATTATAGTCTAACACAAAATAAGCCGCGGAAAACAGGCTGCCGACTCCCGGATAGTTAAATATGTTCTCCACTATCACTGAGCCGCTCATTATGAAGCCCAAGCCAATTCCCAGTGCAGTAACTTGTGGAAGCAGAGAGTTTCGCATAGTATATGTGAAAAAGATTCTTGACCTCTTCAGTCCCTTAGCTTCTGCAAACTGAAGATAGTCTTCTCCCAGAATCGAAATAATCAGAGACCTCTGCGATATCACCCAGCCAAACATCGAAGTCAGAACGATTGAAAGAGCAGGCAGAGTACCATGCTGTATCACAGAAATAATGAAGTCCAAGTTGAAACCAGGCGTGACCCTAAGTGAGTATGCTCCTGAAGTGGGAAACAGATTCAGAAAATATCCGAGAAAAAGTGCACCTAACACTGCAAAAATGTAGAAGGGAATTTGCGACATACCCATTGCGAGGACGCTCACGATTTTGTCAAACTTTGTTCCTTGCTTCCATCCGACAAAGGCGCCCAAAATAATCCCCATAATCCAAGCCAGCAGAGTGGATATTGAGAGAAGCCCTATGGTCCACGGCAGTCTCCTTCTCAACAATTCCTGAACCGGAGTGGGGAAACCTATGAGAGATGGACCTAAATTCCCCTTCAGGAGCTCATTCAAAAAGTTCGTGTACTGTTCCAGCAGAGGCTTGTCGAGACCAAATGCTTCTCTGTAAACGTTTATTGCCTGTCGGTATGCTTGACTTGCTGAACCGTACTTCAGTGTGATCGACTTGAAAAAGAGAACTAATGGGTCTCCGGGAAGCAAGTGGAACATCCACCATACGAACGATACTGCTATGGCAAGGGTAATAATGTAGGTCGTGAATCGAACGACGACGTATTTTATTACGGGGTTCATCATTCACAACTCTATTGTTTTCTCTTTAATCTGTTTTTCTGGACTTATAGTGGATAATTGCCATATTTAACTCTATATACAATTATTGGAAAAGACTTAAAAGTAAGCAAAAACAAATATAGAAATCGTAAATAGCTTAAGGCTATGTAAAAGAAGGAAAATAGGAAAATGAAAAAGACAACAATAGCTTCAGTACTGACTATTCTATTAGCATGTTCTATGCTCCTTACAACACCAACTAAACCAGTTAATGCAAGTATCGAAATACCTACACCGAGAGATGAAACGTTCGTTTTCATGGGATGGACCACTTTTGACTCTAACCAAAACCCGTTGGTTGCGCCATACGCCAACTACATGGTTTTAACTCAGCAAGAGGGCGAGTTCCTATGGTACGACAGCTGGGCTACTGGCGAAAGACTCTACTGGCAAGCCACGGGATACGAATATTCAGATGACTATACAAGCATGACGATTTACATCAGATCAGGAGTGGAATGGAGCGACGGCGAACCTTTCACCGCTGAGGACGTAAAGTTCACTTTAGATCTGATCAAGGACAACCCGCTACTCACAAACAACGACTGGATCACCGAATGGGTAGACTCCGTGACGACACCTGACGACATGACCGTCGTTATCACTTTCACAGAACCCAACCCGAGAGCTGACCAAAAGTTCGCTGCATCAGGTTGGGGAGGCTTGATGATGGTGCCGAAGCACATTTGGGAGGACGTTGAGAACCCGTCGCTTGCTGACATTTGGGGAAGAGGCGATAACGCAGTGTCACACGTTCTGACCGGACCGTACCAAATTTACCAAATTTCCCAAGAAGCTGGAATGGTGATACTAATAAGGAACGAAAACTACTGGGCAAAGGACGTAATGGGCGTCTTTCCTGAACCGAAATACTTCATTCACAGAAACAGCCAAGCAAACGACATTGAATTCCAAGAAATCATTACTGGCGGCGCCTACGATGGAGGCTTCGCGACGTGGATGCCCAAGGACCTGCTGACAACAGCAATCGAGGTTGGCGAGAACGTGACATCCATCGAGTACACTGACTCGGGACTCTTCTACCTGTTCGTGAACTGCGCCAAATATCCGTTAAACTTGCCAGAGGTTAGGTGGGCAATTTCGTACGCCTTTGAAAGAGAAAACTTCTGCGCCTCCAGCCCATGGTATCCAGGGTTGGACCCAGCAACTTATCCTTGGGCCAACTGGGATACTGCTTCGGAGTTTGAATACGCTGATGTCTTTGATACATACACACTTGAATACAACTTGTCCAGAGCCACTGAAATTCTGGACAATCTGGGATTCATCGACACAAATGCGGACGATATTCGGGAGACTCCGAACGGAACAAGACTTTCGTGGGAAATCATAGTCGGATACGACTCAGAGTCATTTCTCCCGATGTTCCTGTCGCTGGTCAACGACTTCGCTTCAATAGGCATCGAAATAACGCTCACGGGACAACCGTGGAACGTGATCACTGACAGAACCTCAGTGGGCGACTTCGACCTTTGGTGGGACTCACCGCACGCATCAGCAGGCGTCGTATCTACTGGAGAGGTTTTACCCCTCATTGAACAATACCAAAGCGAGTACTACGCGCCAATTGGCACAGCGCTGTCCGAATACGACAACACGAGAGCTGGAAGGTTCACTGACCCCGAGATAGACGACTTGGTTGAGCAAATGCAAGCAATGTCACCAGGCAATCCAGACATGGATCCCCTTTCTCACCGTGCTGTTGAGCTGTTCATGGAACAGTTACCTGCAATCCCAATAGCTGAGTACAAACGTGTCGAACTCTTCAGCAACCGATACTGGACAGGGTTCCCATCGGCAGAGAATTACTACGCGTACCCATCAGGAAGCAGCACAGAATACACATACATCATAAACCACGTCATATCGACTGGCTATGCACCTGCGACTTATACGTTTGTTTGGATCACTGAGAACGTTGCAGCCTTCACAGGCACTGACGGGCAAACCTACGGACCGTTCAACGCTCAAGAATACGCGCGCGTCACCGAATCAGATGCGGAAACACTCATTACAGAAGGCAAGGCAACTTATCAGGTACCTTCGGAGGCTTTGACGCAGATCATTTCGTCGCTCTCTGATCTTTCGAGCGATGTGAGTGACCTTGTGGACTCTTTGGCCGAAGTATCGAACACGTTAGCTGCTCTCAACAGCCAAAACAACATGCTCATGATGGTCATGATCGCCGAAGCCATCGCCATGATACTAATGGCGCTGGTAATTGTGATGCAAAGGCGGACCAAATAGTCCTATTCGGCGCACTGTCCCCTTTTTATTTTTTTATAAAAAATTACTTAGCTTCATTCAGTATCTTGTGCACGCTTGATTTTGAATCGGGATTTAGGCTTCTTTTATGCAGGCTTCCAGAACATTCAACGCTTCGTCGATTTGTGCCTTACTTATCACGAGGGGAGGCTGAATTCTTAACACGCAGCCTTCGCTTCCTCCTGAACCAATGAGCAACCCTTTTTCTCGGGCTAAGTCCCTGATTTTTTCAGTCTTGTTTTTCGCAGGCGTCTTTCGTACTTTGTCTTCCACCATCTCGACGCCTATCATCAATCCCTTTCCCCTTACGTCGCCCATTATAGGGAAACGGCTTTTCAGTTCGTTCAGCCGCTTCATCAAATATTCACCTTTCTCTGCTGCTTGCTTCGGCAATTCATCGCGCAACATTACCCTTATGTTTGCTAGCGCTGCTGCTGCAGAAACAGGGTTTCCCCCGAAAGTTGAAAGGTGGTCTCCCGGCTCAAAGGAGCTTCCTATGTCTGCTCTTGCTATCGTTGCGCCAAGCGGAAACCCGTTCGCTATTCCCTTTGCCATGCACATTATGTCGGGCTCCACACCGTAATGTTCTATCGCGAAAAGTTTTCCCGTTCGACCGAACCCGCTTTGGACTTCGTCTATGATGAAAAGTATGCCGTAGCTGTCAAGTATTTCCTTGACGATTTTGAAGTATTCCTTGGGCGGAGCAATTATTCCCCCTTCACCCATAACTGGCTCAGCGATGAAAGCCGCGACTCCCTTGCTGGTGCAGTATTCCACGACGTCTTTGATTGATCTCGCGCAAAGCATGTCGCACTCTGGGTATTCCTTCCGAAACGCGCATCGATAACAGTACGGAGGGTAAGCGAAAGAAACGCCTGAAAGGTATGGTCCCATGTCGTACTTCTTCCGTCCCGCCTGCCCCGTGACGCTTAGGGTGCCAATGGACCTTCCGTGGAAGGAACGCATAAGAGCGATGAACTCGGGTTTCTTGGTGAATTTTCGGGCGAGCTTTAATCCGCATTCTATTGCTTCGGCTCCGCTGTTCGAAAAGAACGTTTTCTGCAGACTTCCCGGCGTTATTTCTGCCAGTTTTTCTGCTAACTCGACCATGACGGGAACGTAATAGACGTAGCCGCATACGTGGACGAATTTTTGGGCTTGCTTGAAGGCGGCTTCCAGTATTTCGGGTTGGGAGTGGCCTGAGTTTGTGACTGAAATGCCCGAAAAACAGTCTATGTATTCTTTTCCGTTTACGTCCTTTATCGTAGCGCCCTTCGCTTCGCTTATGACGACGGGCTCAATTTTTTTTACCATGCTCGTGATCAGGTACTTGTTGGCTTTCTCGATTGTTTCTTCGCCTTTTGGCAAACCTAACACCGCATTTTTGTTCCTTAACTGTGCATTTTTTAATTATATTTGAAGCAGGCGACTTCTCTGTTGTTTCCCACTTTTTTCAATACAGGTTTTTTATCGGAGCAGCCTTCGCAGACCTCTGGGCACCTGTTGAAAAAGATGCATCCATGCGATTTTATGCGGCTCTTTAAATCTGTAACTTTCAACTCTATTTTGCCCTTCCACCTGTCCGTGGGGTCTGGTATAGGTATTGATTCAATCAGGTTCTTCGTGTATGGGTGAAGCGGCTCAGAAACGATTTCGTTAATCGTGCCTTTCTCCACCACTGTTCCGTTGCAGAGGACAACCACGTCGTCAGCGATGTAGTGTGCCACGTTAAAGTCGTGGGTCACGTAAATTGAGGAAATATCGTATTTCTTTTTAAAGTCCAGAAGAATGTCCAGAAAAATCGCTCTCAAAGAAGCGTCAATCATTGAAACTGGCTCGTCGGCAAGAAGAAGCCTTGGTTTTATCAGCAGTATCCGAGCCAGCATCAGCCTTTGCCGCTCGCCCCCGCTTATTTGGTGCGGATACCGACCGAGAAGCTCTTCAGGCCTAATTCCAACTTTTCTCAGCGACTCTTCAATCAAGGCTTCGCGGTCCATTCCAGGAGCCAAATCAAATTTTTTCATGACCAACTCAAGTACTCTGTCGACCCTGTAAAACGGATTGTAGATGCTGTATGGGTCTTGAAATATGACTTGAACCTCCTTCCTGAACGTTTTTCGGTCCTTCTTCAGCATCTCAACAACGTTTCTTCCTTTGTACAGCACCTCGCCCGATGTTGGCTTGATGAAACCCAGTATCGCTCTTAGTATCGTGGATTTGCCGCTGCCGCTTTCCCCTACAAGAGCCGTTATTTGGGGTTGTTCTCCAACGATGGTGAAAGATGCGTCGTCAACCGCCTTAATCTGCCTCTTCGCCAACATGCCAGCCGTGAAAACTTTTGTCAGATGATTTACTTGCAGAAGTGGAGTCGTACTCATTTCAAGTCACCAGTAAAATGGCAAGCCACGAAACGGTCTTTTCCAACGTTCCTCAGACGGGGAAGCTCGGTTTTACATATGTCTTTGGCAAAGGGGCACCTTGGATGGAACCTGCATCCCGCTGGCCAGTTGAAGAGGCTCGGTGAGATTCCAGGGATGCCTTTGATGCTTTTCTTGGCTATTGAGGGGATGGCTTCTATCAACAGCTTTGTGTAGGGGTTCAACGGGTCTTTGAACACGTCTATTACTGGTCCGATTTCCATTATTAGACCAGCATACATGATCGCCAGCCTGTCAACGAGTTCCGCGTGGACCGCCATGTCGTGAGCGACAAACAAGATCGCTACATCATTTTTGTCTCTAAGTTCCGCTATGGTTTGCAGGATTCCCCTTTGGACCACAAGGTCGAGAGCCGTAACAGGCTCGTCGGCGACAACAAGGTCAGGTTTAAGGGCAGTTGCAGCGGCGATGATTACTCTTTGCTTCATGCCTCCGCTCAGTTCGTGCGGGTACATTTCGCTTACGTCCCTCGCTAGACCCACAGTCTCAAGGAGAACTGGAATTTTGTTTTCAGCTTCTTTCTTGGAGATGTCTGAGTTTGTCGTGATAGCATCAATAATTTGGTCTTTAACTTTCAAAATGGGATTCAGGGAGTTCATGGAGCCTTGCGGAATGTAAGACAACTTTTTCCATCTGATCTTGCGGAGCTCTTCCCCTTTCAGTTTCAGAAGGTCGATTCCGTCAAACGTGACCTTTCCCCCGGCTATGTAGCCTGGCGGTTTGATTATTCTGAGGACTCCCTCGACCAAGGTGGATTTTCCGCACCCTGACTCTCCCGCGATTCCGAAGACCTCTTTTTTTCTGACCTCGAACGTGACTCCGTCTACGGCTCTGTACTCGCCTGCGACTCCTTTGTAGTACACCTTCAGGTTTTCGACTTCGAGGACGTTGTCCATGTTTTGGCTCCGATTGTCATTTCTGGCGATTCCAATGTTTTCATAAGAGCGTGGTATAAGCTCTTCACGCTTTTTCTTTTTTTTATCCTTTGAGGAAGCGTTCGACGTTTTTATGGCAAATCTTTTCCATCACTTCTTCGGAGTACCCAAGATCTTCCCTAATTATCTTTCTGTCCATCTCGAAAATCCGTTTAGAGCCTCCCCACTCGGGACTAAAGTCCGTGGCGTGAGAGTCGGTTCCGAACATCATGTGGTTCTCGGCGCCCATGACAAGCGCGGTCTCCAGAGCCTTTTTCCTGTAGAACTTGGGGGTTCCAGGAGTCAAGTCGACGTACATCTGCATCTTATCGACCTTTTCCGATTCGGGCGTTGTCCAAAGCCTCGACATATACCTCCCGTAAACGGCTAGGCACTCGTCGGTCCAAGGCCAGCTGATGTGCGCCAAGGCGAACTTGATGCGAGGAAAGTTGAGTAAAGGTTCGTAGTATACTGGCTGGCAGAACCTTGACGAGTCCTTGTTGTCGCCTAGGACTCCCGAGTGGAAGATGATTGGGACTTTGAGCTCCTGCACCTTCTCGTAGAAGGGGAAGAACATTTGGTCACAGGGGTAGAAATGGTCGGGCATCAGCTTTATGCCTCTGCACTCGTACTTCGTCACTGCTTCTTCGAGGATGCGGACTGCGTTCTTCAGTCTAGGTTCCATCCATGCGAAGGCTACGATTTTGTCTGGGGCTTCAGCTTGGAGTTTCGAGATGAACTTGATTACTTTTCTTTGTTCGGCATCGTTGACGCCTAGGCTTGAGTACCCCATGAATCCCACTGGGTTTGGGTCCTCTCCTTTTCCCCATGGGTAGGGCGAGAAAATGATCGCTTTGTCGACTCCTCCAGCTTCCATGGCTTTTAGTACGCCATCTGCGGTTTCGTTTCCCATGCTGTGAACGTGGCAATCTATCAGCACATTTTTTACCTCCATTATATCATCATATTAATGACTATATATTACTATATGAACGTAATACTGTCGACTTAAATAAGTTTTACCATCCCACGCACGTTTATTCCATGAAATCCGCGTTTATGAACCATTCTTCTGAATCCAGAGTTAGCGTTAAAGGAAATTATGCGCCAGAATGTTTTGGGTTTAGTTGTGTTTTTAGTTTTTTCCATACGTTCATGACCTTTTTTTAGTCGTATTGTATATGTTGGTATCGCAGAGTATTTATATAACAGTTGTTGTATTTATCATTATATATAACTATGTGAGGGAAGCAAAATGACCACGATTTACGGTAAGATACCGCAACCCATTTTTAAGCCAGAATACGGCGATTTAGTAAAAACTGGCACTGTCTATTCATTATCGTTTGTAAATTCTTATCCGCCTAGGAACCCTTCTGGAATGACGCCTTTGACGCTGTTTCTTTCGCGGAGACACAAGCTCCAAGACATCAACCTTGAGGGAAACACCAAATTCACCGAAGCCGACGAAACCATCGTCATGAGCGGACATTCCACGACTCATCTGGATGCGCTGTGCCACATTGGCGAAATTAGGGACGGAAAAACAAAACTTTACAGCGACCTTGATGCGGGAGAAACCGAACATTACAGAGGATTCCGAAAGCTCGGGATTGAAGGATGCCCTCCGATAATCACTAGGGGAGTCCTTCTGGACGTTCCTCTGTACAAGGACGTTGAGGTTTTGCCAGTAAGCTACTCAATTTCAGCGAAGGACCTTCAGGGAACCTGTGACCTTGAAGGAGTAGAAATAAAGCAGGGAGACTGCGTTCTTATCCGAACGGGATTTACGAAGATTTGGCGGCCAGGCAACGAAGTCTTCTACGGAAAATGCGCTGGACCTGAAATGGAGGGAGCCCAGTGGCTGATTGACCGCGGTATCATTGTTTCAGGCTCGGACACGATCAGCTACGAACGGAACCCCAGCCCCACGCACCCGGTTCACAGAAAAATGATCAACAACGAAGGGATTCTACTTATGAAGCTGCTGAACTTGGAAGAACTGGCAAAGGACAAGGTGTACGAGTTTCTTTTCATCGCTCTACCGCTTAGAATCTTTGGGGCTACAGCGTCACCCGTTAATCCAATTGCTGTTTGTTGAATAGGATTCTTGATTTACGTTTGTTGACGGTCGCAATCACAAAAGATACTTGAAAGGTCGGAACGGATTGAGGATAGTGGATTTGTCGCACGAAATTGTGCCTTCCTTCTTGGATGACAAGACGAAACTGTCGTCTGTGGATATGAGGTCGGTTTTCTGCTTTTTCTTTAAACCTGACCCTGAAACCGAGTGGCACATCGCGCATCTGTTCAGCACGTCGACGCATTGTGGCACGCATCTGGAGGCGCCGTACCATTGGACGAAGGAAGGAAAAGACGTAGCTTCGGTGCCCCTTGAGTCTCTCATCGGACCAGCCGTCAAACTGGACTTTTCGCACAAGAAGGCGGGTGAATCGATAACTCTTGAGGAAATTAAGGAGTCCTGCAATGGAAAGCTGCGTAAGGGCGACATGGTCTTTCTGCAGACGAACCACGGCAAGTTGTGGGGAACCGACAAGTACTGGTTGGACAGCCCAAGCTTATCGACCCAAGCTGCAGAGTGGCTGGTTAATAAAGGGGCGAAGTTGGTCGGGGTAGACGCTCCTCGGCTGGACCGTTTCAGCGGCAAAGGCAGAGAAAGGTACATTATCCACGAGATACTGCACGGAAACAACGTTTTGGTCATAGAAAATTTGGCTAATCTCGAAGAGTTCAAAAACAGGGGAACAGCGTTCGTTTTGCCTATGAAGATTCGTGGCTTGGACGCGTTTCCCGCTAGAGTGGTTGTTCTCGAAGAGGCTTAAGTCGACATGAAGGTAATCATAGCCGAGAAAATCCACGAAGGCGGCATAGACTTCCTCAAGAAAAACAAGGTCGAAGTTGAACTGCTTTACGAGACCAAAAGACCGCTTGAGGACGCCATGAAAGAGGCAGACGGCATCGTTGTTAGACTAGTAAAGATTACAGAACATTTACTGAAGATCGGCAAAAAAAACTCGCTGAAGGTGGTCGCGAAGCACGGCATCGGAGTTGACAACATAGACGTTGAGGCGGCGAAGAAACTCGGCATAAGGGTCGTGTACACGCCGGACGTGATGGCTAACGCCGTCGCAGAATTCACTTTAGGCGCAATCCTCATGTTGGCAAAAAAGTACAGCAAGTACGACTCTGAAGTCAGAAACGAAAAGTGGGAAATAAGGTACTCAGCGACCAACGTGGAAATCAAAGGCAAGACAGTAGGCATCATCGGATACGGCAGAATAGGTAAGAGAGTTGCGGAGCTTTCGAGATGTTTCGGCGCTTCGGTTATAGCATACGATCCGTACGTTAAAGTTCAAGAGGACTTTGTATGGCAAACCGAACTGCCCATTTTGCTCAGCAATTCAGACTTCGTAACCATCCATGCCCCGTTGACAAAAACGACGTTTCACATGATTGGGCGAAAAGAACTCGGATTCATGAAGCAGGGAGGGTACATAATCAACACCGCAAGGGGAGGAGTGATCGACGAAAAAGCGCTCTGCGAGGTTCTAAAGGAAGAAAGACTGGGAGGAGCAGTGCTTGACACCACCGAACAGGAACCCGTCACCCTCGACAACCCGATTCTAAAATTCGGTAACGTAGTCCTCACCGCGCACACCGCAGGGCTAACGGACGTCAGCGTGACCGAAGAATCGCTGCTTGCCTGCAAACAGGTGTTCCAGGTCCTCAACGGCGAAGAGCCACTTTACTTTATTTCGTAACCGTCGTAAAGCGTTTAATCGGCCTCAATTTTTTCGAGGACTATAAAATGATGCCCAAAAAAGGTGCGGACGTATCTTTGCGACCTAAGAAGCTTATATATTAAGATATAGGTTATATTTGGTGGAATATAACTGAATATTAAGGGCAATAAAACATTCGTGAAAGGAAGGATGAGCAAAGATGCCTGTAACAACAATCGACATTCCCGAAGAGACCATGCAGTACGTGGACTCTCTGTTAAAGAGCGGAAAAGTGAAAAGCCTCAAGGCATTGATCAGCGACATGCTGGCTTTCCACCAAGCATTCACCATGAGCGAGTGGAACGACAACATCTTCTACTTCTTCGGCTTGAGGCACGCTTTCTTTTCTCAACGTTCGCTTAGGCTGCTTATCGAAAAAATGAAGCCCGAAGAGCGGCTTGAAACTGGAAGGAGAATGGGGCAAACGTGGATAGACGCCCACTTCGCGAGGTATGGCGGACCGATCGTCAAGGAAAAGTGGCATCAAGCCTTCAAAATACTGGAGGACGTCGGCTGGGGAACCTTTGAGCTGTCAGGGAAAACGCTGGTCGTCAAGAGACCGTTCCTTCCCATAGAAATCCTGCACGGGTACCTCGAGACTGGAATGCAGGTCAAACTCGAGAGAGTGACCACGACGGACCAGATCGGCGTGTTCAACATAATCGAGAACCCATGATTATTCCCGAAACTTATGTCGAATATTATAATAATAATGGGAAACTTTGAATCCGAAGCATGATTATTTATGCCTATATTAATTTATTTTGTGTTTTTTATACTTGAAGTTGTGCTTCATTCTGTAATTGTTTGTGGATAAGGTATTATGACTATTTATTGCTTCTGTATTTTCAGGTCTTTTCCGAGAATTTCTGCTAATTCTATAATTTTTTCCAGAATAATAGGTATTTCCAAAGGATCACGGGTCGTCGCATATTTTGCAATCGAATAAATGAGCTCTCCTGAAATCTTATAAGTCTTGGAATCAAGTTTCTTCATTTTCATATGAATCGACTTCTCCAAATACTTACTACATTACTTATTAGTTTGTTGTAATTAGTTCCATCGTAATTAGCAGTTTAATATTCTCATATATATATAAGGTTTTCGGAATCTATTTTCGAAATTCGTAGAAAAAAAGAGGGGAGAATTAAAGCCAATTAGAAAAATTTAGGCATTTTTGGGATTCTCAGCGTCAGTTTCCTTGCCGTGCTTATTTATCTGTAGAGCTTGTTGAACAATGACTGCGATGTCTTTTATAGTAGCACCTAAAGCCAACGAACCTTCGGGCGTAGCTATATAAGTTCCATCCTCACGCTTTTTAATAAGCCCAAATTCCTTTAGTTTTGTGAGATGCCGATCTATAATAGCGGGGTTCTTCCCAATCTCAAACATGATTTCAGTGAAAGAGTGGTTATTAGGATTCAAGAATGCTAGTATTCTAAGTCTATCAGGATTGGCCAATATATTGAATAGATCGGCTAGCATGGCATAAAGTCCTTTGCTCACTTTCTTGTCCAAGATCCCTTCGTCGTAGTCAACCTTGCTGGGCGACTGATTGTCGGCAGCGCTTTCTGGCAATATAATCACCAATGCCTTAATTACAGAAAAGGAAGTTGTATTTAAAGTTTATTTTTAGTATAATTACATTAGCATAATTACATTAGAGTAATTACTTGTAGAAGTACTATTAATGTTTCATTAAAACTTTGCTATTAGTATCCTTAACTAATAGAACACTCTCGGCAAATTTTTCGTTAAGTTCAGCCTTCTTTAATCAAAATCACATTCAAAGATTGGAAACAATAGATATTAGAGTCTTTAATATTCACAAAGCTGAACTTTGATTGTACCTTGTGTTAAAAAAGTTTTTATTTGATTGCATGTTTTGGCACGATCTGTAATACTCTATAGACATTATTAACACTTCCAATGTCTAGTATTCTTCATTTACACAGGAAACCTTTAAGGTTATGTTTCAATAAATACTAAATTAGTATAAGCACATTGTCGTAAACATTGATAAATACATTATGGATAAATTTTTTATCCGTTATATAAGATGTGTTTTATTTTTGTAGATTTCTAAATAATAATCACCAGTTACATGCGATTTTTTATACTTGAAGCAGCTAGCTAGCTAAATCAACCAATCTACATATTTTCATTTTTTTAAACTCCTATTTTATTGACAACAAAGGGGGCTTTTCTGAAATTCGCTTTCGGGAGAACATGCTCTTTTTCTTTTTATGATTTTTCATTTTCTTGATAAGGATAGAGTTCATGCTACGTTGAAGATGTACCTGTTTTGTGAGACCACTTTTCCGTTAGAGTCTGTTAGCTTTGCATCTAGCATGAAAGAGTCAACAAGGTCTTCGGGAATCGTTGATTCTATTTGGCCTATGGGTAAAGCTGAGTCATCATGGATGTCAGCGTTCATCGATGTCTCCATAAGCGTCTTTCCCCGGTTGTCAATCATTCTGAATTCTGCGAAACACTTACCTAGAGCCTTGTGAAGGTCGTTAATCGCCCACACTTTGCATTTGAAGGTTTCACCCTTACTCCAACTCTTTTTTGGGTATTCTGCGCATACCAGCACGGGAGCATAGGCGTCTTTGACTGTGTAGTATGCGAGTTTCGGTCTGAGGAACCAGTCGACGACGCTCCAGCTTATGGAAGGCCATGGTTCGTTGAACTGCCAAAACATGCATCCGCTGATGCGGTACTTCATACGCCTGAAGCACTCTATGCCGTACTTTAGTGTCTCAGCTTGGGCTTTCTGCGTAGCTTCCACAAAATCTTCTAGAGTATCAGGGTCTGTGTGCGTGATTTGTTGCACGTAGTGTCTCATCTTCTCCATTTCTACGTAATGATATTTCCAACTTGGTCCCGCAGGCCACAGCTCCTCAGGTGGAATAAATTCCTTTAAACTTTCAACACAGGGCACAGACTGCAATCCGAACTCGCTGATAAACAGGCTTTCCTTGTCTTCTGAGTAGGACTCGATTGGTTTAAACCTGTGCCAAACCTGCCAGTTGTGAAAATCGAACTTTAATCGTGTCTCATCCTGCTCTGGGGGACCTGATACAGGTATGAAGGGGCGGGAGGGATCAACCTTCTTACAGACTTTTTCCAAGGTTTTTATCAACTTTAGGTTTTTTACGTAACTGTACTCGTTTCCTCCGCACCATGCTACGAGGCTTGGGTGGTTACGTAGGGTCTTAACCACTTCGCTGCATTCAGCTGCCACTTTCTCCAGAAAGTCTGTTGTCTGAGGGTAGTTCAGGTTTGCAAAAGCAAATTCCTGCCATACCAAGATTCCTAATCGGTCACATATGTTGTAGAACTCCTCTTTCTCCCTTATGTGCCAACCGTGGACTCTCAAAATGTTCATGTTTGCTTCCTTAGCCAGTGTAAGCAGTTTTTCGTACCGTTCTCGAGAAAACCTGCCGTAAAGTAGGTCAATGTTAGTCCAGTTAGCTCCCTTCATAAAATTCCTCTTTCCATTGATGCAGAAGGTCCATGGTGCGCTACCTTCAGGCGCTCCCTCGTTGGTTACTACCTTTACCTCTCTTATGCCGAAGACCCTCGTAACGCTATCAAGGCTTTTCCCCTCTTCCAGAACCTCAACGGACGCCCTGTAAAGGTTTTGTTCACCCATGTCCCAAGACCACCAAAGCCTAGGTTCTGGAATATCAAGGTCAACCGTTAAGGACCGCGCTCCCGGGGGCACCTCGAACTCCACAATTTTCTCGGAGGCATTTGAAGCGAAGTTCTCGCCTGTTACGCTATTTTTGAGCATGACCTTCCTTCTTTCAGTCGAAGTGTTATAGATTCTAATCTCGTTCGTGAGGTGTGCTGTTTTTTCGCCGATTTTCGACGTCACACACAGGTCTTCCATGTAAACCTCTCCCGTAGCTACTATCTCAACATCTTCCCAGATGCCCATAGTAATGAGCTCTGGGACATAATCGATAGAATAGCCTAGGTTACATTTTCGTCCACCAGTCTTGGACCTGTCCTTAGGCGGAGGATGAATGCATACAGCGACGAGGTTTCTTTCGCTTTCGCCATAATGGACGACGTTTGTTATGTTGAAGACTATTGGAGAAAACATGCCTTCATGAGCCCCGAGGTGCTTCCCGTTCAGCCAGAAATCAGCCGCAAAGTCAACGCCGTGGAAGACGAGCCTAACGACCTTGCCTCTCCAGCTTTCAGGCGCCGAAAACCATTTTCTGTACCACCACTCGCAGTCAACAACCCACTTTATCTTCTCGTTGTTCCTGCCCCAATAAGGGTCTGGAATCAAGCCTCCGTCTATTATGGATGAATGGACATCTCCCGGAACGCCTGCACTGACCCAATTCCAAATCGTAGCCCAGAAATCTGGTCGAAAAACGCCTTCTTCCACTCCCTCGCCGGGTCTAAACTGGTGAAGAAGCCAGTCTTTTCCGTTAAGACTTAATTGTTCTCTCATGGAAACGCAGCCGATGGAACGTTTAATAGTTATCTAGTGATTTTTCTATATAAAGCCATATAAAGCTAATGATGCGTGATTGACTTTACTTATTGGTTCACATGGATGACGGTTTTTTTATGCCTTCCAAGGGGGGATGCCATTGTTCTAAGGTAATTGGATGTTGGGAGGACACAAACTATTCCCAATGCCAGAGAGGGTTAAGCATGAGAGGCATTTAGAAAATACTTTCACAAAAATCACTTAGACTAAGTGGAGCCTCGGGCGGAACTTGGACCTCAAATCCGGTTCCCTTCTTCGCTAGTTCGCTTGGACATTGGTCCCGTAGCTAGCTAGCTTGCGTCGATTTAGGTCGCAATTTTTTATACTTGTTGCATCGTTTATTGCGTGATGGCTTATGGTGAGGATGCGGTTTGCGGTTATTTTGCCAGGCGACGTTTACAAGCCTGAAAACCTTGTGTTGATGAGGCAGCTGGGCTGCACGGACGTGATTGGGCATGGTCCGCGGCTGTTTTACGGCTCCGATGTTTGGGAGCACGGCGACCTTGCCCAGTTGAAGAGGCACGTCGAAAACTTTGGGCTTCGTCTTGAGGTTTTCGAGGATGGTCCTGCGATAGAAAAGATCGTCTACGACCTTCCGGGCAAGGAGGAGCAGCTGGAGCACTTCTGCAAGTCCCTCGAGAACTTGGGTGCGGCGGGCATCAAGGTCATCAAGCCCCAGCACATGCCGCCTGTGCCGAACGCGATTTGGCGGACCGAAAGCGACAAGCTGA
>CAZRIK010000016.1:0-26651 GCA_964600125.1 uncultured Candidatus Bathyarchaeia archaeon | reverse complement strand
TCACGGGAGGTTCAGGAAAGAGACGGAGTAAGCGTGGTCAACGTCAGAATCGGGATACCTGACAAGGAAGCCCCCGAAACAGTCAAGAGGCTGATGTCCAAGTTTGTCCTCGAAAAAAACTCGACCTTCGGCTACCCGTGCGACGTTCACCCAGAACGGGGAATACCTGAACTTGTGGACGCCATCATCAGGCACTACGATGAGAGGCACGGCGCGGACCTGAAACCCGAAAACGTCGCTGTCACAAGCTGGACCAAAGAAGCCCTCCACAACTTGGCGCGGCTTTTTGGCGAAGGACGCGGAGTGGTGCCTGTCCCAGTGTATCCTGCTTACGTGGCTGGGATACTGCTTTCGGGTCACGAGCCAAAGACTGTTCTGTCGTCCGAGGAAACGGGCTGGCTTCCTGACATGAGGTTCGAGAAAGGGGACGTCTTCTTCTTTTTTTGTGACCCTAACAATCCAACGGGCGCGGTGGCGAAACGGGAATACTATGATGATTTATTAAAGAAAATGGTTAGGCACGACGTGGGCGGCATTTTCGACAAAGCCTACAAGGATTACACTTTCGACGAAAACGTGAAGCCCCTGTCAATAACCGAAATTCAGGGCATGATGGACTACGGCTTCGAGGCGGTTTCCCTTTCGAAGCACTGCAACTTCGTGGGCATCGGGCTCGGGTGGATAGTCAGCAGGAAAGGCAACATTGACAGGTGGCTCAAGCTCTCAAGCCAGTACAGCCAAGGCGTCGCATGGTACGAACAGAAAGCAGGCGTCGAAGCCCTAACGAATCCTGACGTGAAAAAGGAGCTCCGGGACTACATGGAAGAGGTGAAACAGAGAAAAGACACCTTCGTCAACGGACTCAACAAGCTAGGATTCAAATGCAAACCGCCAAAGGCAACTCCGTACCTGTTCCCGAGAATCCCGGAAGCGTTCGGAGACAACGACGAACAATTCGCACTGAAAACGCTGCTCGAAAAGGCACACGTCGCAACGATGCCGGGCTCCTACTTCGGGGAAAGCGGCAAGGGGCACGTACGGGTCACGTTGTTCCAGCCTAAACCCGTGATTGAGGAAGCCCTCAGAAGAATAGACGAAATACGAGACTGGTAACACCCACAGTCTGATATAAGATCAGAGTAACAGCGGCATTTTAGTCAGTAAAGAAGGAAAATTGCGGATGGCTCAAGCGGGGTTCAACGCTCACCTCGAATGGATCAGGTCAGCCGAAAAAGCAGCCAAAGAAGGCAATTATGAATCCGCAGCCCGACTTTATCTTCACGCCAGCACGTACTACGGCATCGTCAACGATGAACCCAACAGAAAAAAGTTCGCCATCAAGTCTGGAGAATCCCTCCTCAGCGCAGGCGAAGCATGTTTAGCCCAGAAAGACGTCCCCAAGGCGGTTGTGCTGTTCATAAAGGCGGTTGGCTACTTCCGTGACGGCGGCGACGACGAACTGGCTGATCAGCACAGGTCCAAAATCAGCGAGTGCTACGCTAAATTGAAGACGGACGAGTCGCTGAAATCTCACAACGACATAAGGGACCTGAAGGCGATCGGGAACTACTTTGCGGGAAGAAACGATCTTGAAAACGCCATTGAAATATTCCAGCCAACAGCAGACAGGGCACGCGAGGAAGGAAAGCACGTTCTCGCCGCTGGACTATTCAGGGACGTTGGGGACTGTCATCGGGCATTGAAGGATTTGGGGGCTGCGGCTAAAAGTTATGGGGCAGCTGCTGACATGTTCCTTTTGTGTGACAGCTTTTTTGAGGCTGCACGGCACTACTGCGAATCCAGCTTCCACTTCATTCTCGCGGGGGAGCTCCAAGAGGCTTCGGTTATGGCTGCGAAGGCAGGTTTCGCGTGCGACGTGGGACAGATAGACGTTATTCTGAACGACCTCAGCGAAGTTTGCAGGCTGCTGAGCCAAAAATCTCTCGACGAAGCGGAGACACGTTGGAACAAGATTAGGAAAAAGTTCAAGAAAAGTTACGTTGATATGGTTGATTCCTGTTTCAAAGCATTAAACGCACCAGAAACAGCGTGAAGAAACATGGACGAAACAGTAAAAATCGGGCTCGTAGGCTGTGGCTTCATGGGAATACGGCACCTACACGGCTTCAAGGAGCTTCACAGTCGGAACCTGAGGAATTTGGAGCTGACCGCGGTCTGCGACATGGACGAAGAAAGGGTTCACCGAGCCGCAGACTTGGCAGAAACGCACCTTGGCAGACGACCAGCCGTTTACAAGGACTATGCACGGATGCTGGATGAGGAGAAGAAGCTTGACGCCGTGGACATCGTGGTTGACCCTTGCTTCCACCATGTCCTCGCTGACCAAGCGTTCAAGGCAGGCAAACACGTGCTTGTCGAGAAACCTTTAGGCATAACCGTTAAAGCCTGCCACAGAATGGTTGAATCCTCCCAAAAATACGGCAAAACCTTGGCTGTCGCCGAGAACTACCGGAGAGACCCCCTGAACCGCCTCGTTAAGGCAGCCATAGAAACCGCAGTCATCGGCAAACCGTACTTTGTTCTGCAGAACTTGGTTGAGGGAGGCAGCCGAATAATCGTTACGCCGTGGCGCCACATGAAGGAGAAGGGCGGCATCCTCGTCGACATGGGCGTCCACTACGCGGACCTGCTCAGGTACTTCTTCAGCGAAGTGGAAACAGTGTATGGACAGCAAGCCATTCTTGAAAAGGTCAGAAAAGGAATCGACATAGTAGGCTGGCCAGCGGACGTTAGACCCTCAGACGCTGGAAAAAGCGTCGTCGAAGAGGTTAAGCCGACAGCCGAAGACACGGCTCTCGCGATAATGAAGTTCAAGAACGGCGTCCTGTGCCATTGGCTGATGAGTCTAGCAGGTCACGGCGAAAAGCTTTGGCAGAGAACCATCTTTGGCAGTTCGGGTCGCATGGACGCGCCGTTGGATAGGTCGGGAAAGCCCCTGCGTGTGTCGTTCGATGATGGGCGGGTAATCTCGGGCGACGAAATCCTGAAAGACACAAAGGTCTACCCAGACAATGATGTTACAGCCAGAATCTTTCCCGAGGGTCTCGCTCATTACGAGCTGCCCTTCCAGGAGGCTGACAGGCGCCTAATCGCCATTGAACTCTACGACTTCGCAGATGCTGTGTTGAATAAAAGAAGACCAGAAGTTGACGGTGTGGACGGTTTGAAGGCGGCAGCTTTGACCTATGCGATTTGCGAATCGGCGCGTCTCGGTAAACCTGTCAGGGTCAGCGATGTTGAGAATGGCAAAATATGCAGTTACCAACAAACAATCAATGAAGCGTGGAACATAGACTGAGACGCGTCTATCGCGTGAAATAGTCGTCGAGGCTGCCTTGCTTTTTAGTCTCTTGCCACTTTATCCTTATTTCTTTTATTTTGTCCACGAAGTAGCTCAATTGCTCAAGCCTCAGGTCCTGAGGATTCACGGTTTTGTCTTCCCTGAGCCGCACTCTGTAGGGACGCAGAGACGTAGCCTTGACCGTGCCGACCTTGGTATACTGGTTGCCGTTGAAACTGTAAACTGGTCTTTCCCTGTCGACGTAGAGCTGGTCTCCCTGATACGAAACCTCAACAACAACCTCGGGCTTAACCCAAAGGTAACCGCTGTCTTCGTAAAGCGGCTCGACGAGGTCAAGAATCGGCGAAATCGGCGAAATCTGCGCCCCGTCCGCCAAGTCCACGAAGCCTCCTTCAGGCGTCATCAAGGCAATCTTCGCTCCAAGAACTGGACCAGCAGATTGAACAATATTTCCATTGCAAATAGGGCACACGGCGACGCTTTGTGCTGAAACCCACAGGTCGTTTTGGGCTTTGTCTTTGAGCAGGCGACCCTTAGCGTCGAACCAGTCTGATTTATTAATTTTTCCTTCTCTAGCGAGCTTTCTCAGCCACAACACGTCGAACCTTGCCCCGCACTTCTGGCATTCTGGTCTGTCGTTGCCTGTGAGCCTGAAGGCAACGATTGCGACGTCCAAGGTGTCTCTGAACTTGATTTTGTATTCCTCGCCGTCCTCGGTGTGCATCACCAGCCCCTCGAACCGCCTTTCGCCGACGAACGTGTTCCAGAAATCCTGTATTTGGGGAAATGAATTCTGGAAGCTGCCGTCAACCTCTAGATAGTCCGGAAGATGAACTGCACCGCTGTCACATCCCGCCTTGAAACCGAAGTCGTCCCGAAGCCTCTTGAACCGTTCAATGTAACTTTGTTCCTGTTTTTCGAAGCTTCCGTCCTTCCCTCTTCTCACGTAGTCGAAGACTGCGAGTCTTATTCTGTTCATGTCCTCAGCTGACGTCGGGTTCTTGATGATGCTCATGGCGAAGTTGAAGTCTGTCATGAAGCATTTTTCGTCGATTTTCCGCACAACGTAGGTTTCCGCTAAGAAGGCAAGGTCCATGAACTCGCTAGAACGCGAATTGAAATATTCGGTCATAGGATGTTTTCTACCGTCAGCCAACGAATAGTAGCATCGTCCTCTGGGTCCCCAAGCGACGAAGCCGCCTTTCTTCTCGTCCCACATCACGACCGAAAGCATCCCGTTATATTTTACTTGAACAATCCCGCCCACGTCTGATGGAAGAGGCGGCAAACGGTCTTTCACTGCGAAGCCGTACTGCGACATAGCAGGCTTCAAGACGCCTAGGCGTGTGCAAAAATCCCTTTCAGAAGTGCCGTTTTCGAAATGCTCTTGACCGAAGAACTTTTGGTTGCACCGCATTGTTCCACACTATTTTTTGATTAACTGTCATTTAGACTATTTTACTTTAGCCAAAAAAAGCCATGGATTGTTTAGCCGAGCTCTAAAGAGTAAGCAGTATCGGCGCAATGAGCAGCGCAGTCATGTTTGTCAGCTTCATGAAAATGTTTAGCGACGGTCCAGCGACATCTTTCAACGGGTCGCCGACAGTGTCACCAATTACGGCAGCAGCATGTGTGGGGGTACCCTTCATCCCAAAATCTCTCTCAATACGCTTTTTAGCGTTGTCCCACATTCCACCACCAAACGTGAAGAAAGGCGACAGAAGCGCAGAAGATGTTAGTCCCCCAAGAAGCATGGCGCCTAACGCGTATTTTCCGAGCAGAAGTCCCACGACGATTGGGGACGCGACAGCCAGCAGTCCAGGCGCCGTCATCTGTTTAAGGGCGTTTCTGGTGCCGATGTCGACGCATCGGGCGTAGTCAGGTTTTACTTTGCCTTCAATGATGCCGGGATTCTCTTTGAATTGTCTCCGCACCTCGTCGACCATTTGTAATGCCGTTTTTCCCGTAGCCCCTATGGCGAGAGACGAGAACATGAAGGGAAGAGTAGCGCCTAACAGCAGCCCAACTATCATGATGGGGCTTAAGAGTCCTAAGCTAACATTGTAGAGTTTCACAAGTTCACCGTAAGTGGCAAAAATCACGACTGTTGAAACGGTGCCGGACGCCGTGGCAAAAGCTTTCGTGTAAGCCTTAGTCGTGTTACCCAAAGCATCCAGCTCTTCAAGCGCTCCGCCGTTGTGCGTTTTGGCTCCAACCATCTGCGCTATGCCCGCGGCGTTGTCAGTTATGGGTCCGAACGCGTCGCTTGACATTATGAAGCCTATCGCGAGGTCCGTGCCGATGTTCGCTGCGACTACTCCGTAGATTGAACCATTCGTAATGTAATAAGCAAACATTATGGACGACAGCACAAAAAGGATCGGCAAAAACGGGCTTTGAAAAGCGTACGACAAGCCTGTAATGATGGTGATGGCTGGCCCGCGCTCAGCGGATTCCGATATGCCCTTCACGAATTTTCCGTCAATCCCCGTGTAGTACTGAACAACAATGCCGACTGCAAGACTTGCCACTAAGCCGCCGACCACAGCGAAAAATATGGTCATGTCATTAAGCAGGACCCAAGAGGCTACAAAAGCGCCGAGGGCAGCAACAGCCGCGGTCGTGAAAAGACCCAAATTAAAGGTGTGAACTGGCTTGGTTATTTTCAGTTTCTTGATGACGACGACGCCGACGATTGTCGCCACGACCCCGGAGACTCCGAGCATCAAAGGAAACAACAGCGCATTGTCTCTCTGTGAGCCCAGAAGAATGATGCCTATGATCATGGCTGTTATGTAGTCGTCGCTTATGGACTCGAAAAGGTCAGAACCTCTTCCCGCACAGTCGCCCACGTTGTCGCCCACTAGGTCAGCGATCACAGCAGGATTACGAGGATCATCCTCCGGAATGCTCTGCTCAATCTTGCCGACAATGTCTGCTCCAATGTCCGCCGCCTTAGTGAATATGCCGCCTCCCAGCTGAGCGAAAAGCGCTACAAAGCTAGCGCCAAAACCGTAACCAACAATCATAGTGGGATCTATGTGAAGCAAACAAAGCAGGCTTACCCCGAAAAGGCTCAGCCCCACAACGGACAACCCCATCACCGCGCCCCCGCTGAAAGCCATCGTAAAAGCCTCCGCGGAAGAGACCGTCGCAGCATGGGTTGTTCTAACGTTGGTTTTGACCGCAATGCGTAGGCCAATGTAGGCTGCAAGCAAAGAAAAGAAGGAGCCGAACAAAAACGAAACGACGACGGTCACGTCTCTGAAGAAAAGTGCCAACGGAATAATCAACAAGGCAACGATAATCGCGATGGTTCGGTACTGGCGCCTAATGAAAGCTCGGGTGCCGTCCTCAATGTAGCCCGCGATCTCACTCATCTGAGGCGAACCGGCAGGCGCCCGGTTGATGGACCAAGACAGATAGGCAACGACGAACATGGCAAAGGCTCCGACAGCCAACGCAAGCCAAGCAAGGTCCAAATCCCACTGTGCTCCTGCTCCTTTATTGAATGTTAAGCGATTTTTTATGAAACTAAACTAAAAGAGGTATTAACACCACCTAATAAACCTAATTCAAAATATATTCATGTTGAAGTGGCGGGTCCGCTGGGATTTGAACCCAGGGATCTCCGGCTCCGGAGGCTTACGCGCCTTTTGTGGCTCGGCGCCTTTATCCTGGCTGGGCCACGGACCCATTATGTCTGTTTTGTTGATGACTGGAGGCTATGTGCTGGTTTCGGTCAGTTCCTCGTTCAGCCACCATGCCTTTCTTTTGCCTGCTTTTTCTCCGCCGAAGTATTCGATGACGGGTTTTCCCAGTTCCTTCCTAGAACGACTCACTATCCGTTTAAGCCTGTTGAGGATCAGCCAGCGGTTGATTTTTAGGGCTTCTGCCAGTTCAGGGGTCGTTGCGCCGTTGTAGTGGATGAGGTGGTCCACGATGTCGTGGTCAATCTTGTCGACGCAGAACGCGTGGGGGTTGATTTTTCCTCTTTCGTAAGTCAAAACCTCAAGGTCGGCTAGGCTTTTCTTTATCGCGGAAACGTCTTCTTCGGTCTTGCGAATCCTTTTTTCGAGCTCGAGGATTCTGTCTGGGCGCGGAGTCTTTTGGAGCTTCTCGATTATGGCGTCGCGGATGAGGCTGCTTCTTTCTCCTTCTGGCCAACGCAAAGCCATCTCGTCGTAGACTTCTCTGGGTATCTTCGCTGAGATTGTAACCGTCTCTGACATTTTAAATTCTGCACTCTTCACTCTGGGCTTTTTTGAGTCAAACAATAGGTTTCGCTGAAGCCCTATTAAACCTTAACAGCTAACACAGAAAACAATGGTTGAACGAAATGTACGGATTTTTGGGAGTTACCGCGGAATTTTAAAAGAAAATTTATTTTTGGACGAAGCCTCCACGTTGACGTTCATGGGCGACAAAGCCAGCTTAACGCTGCACTTGGGGCATTTTCCTTCATGCACCTGCAAGATTTCTTCGGGAGACCTCAACTCTTCGCCTTGATACAGAACATAACCACATTGGCGGCAGCTAACCTTCTGAGGCAACTTCCCAACCTCTATCTGCGGTAATGAACAGAAATAAGGATGATTCCGCCTAATAAGGACCACGGAAACGCATTTATCAGCCGCAAACTAAGTAACCACAACTTTAAGAGGCTCACAACCCGTTCTGGACGCCAAAAAATTGCCATGAAAGGTGCAGGTTTGAAAGAGGAAAACGTAGTTGGCTACACAAAACGTTTTTGTGCTGTGCGAGAAGCCGAGTACCGCTGAACGCATCGCCAAAGCTTTAGACGAAAATGGCAAGCCTCAAAAAAAGGAGACCGACCGGGTTCCGCATTATGAAACTTTCCGTGGCGGCAAGAGGCTGATTGTTGTCGCCGCATTAGGGCACCTTTACACGGTCGCTCCGAAGGTAACTGACCGCAACGTTTACCCAGTTTTCGAGTTTGAATGGGTTCCCCGATACGTTGCTGAAAGGGACGCCAGAGACACAGAAAAGTGGGTCGAAGTCATCGCGGACCTTTCTAAGGGAGCGCAAGAATACATTCTGGCAACTGACTACGACATTGAAGGAGCAACATTAGGATACACCATTCTTAAGTATGCCTGCGGAGAAAAGGACAAAGAAGCCAAAAGGATGAAGTTTTCCACGCTTACGACAGAAGAGCTGAGAAAGTCATATGGCGAGCTCTTTGAGCACATCGAGTTCCCGACGATTGAGGCTGGAGTCTGCCGCCACTTCTTGGACGCGATGTACGGCATCAACCTTTCCCGAGCGATGACCGTCGCCGCGAAACAGTACAGCGGAAAATACCTCACTCTCAGCACAGGCAGAGTGCAGGGACCAACATTAAAGTTCCTCGTGGACCGAGAGAAAAAAATCAACACTTTCGTCCCAACTCCCTTCTGGGCGATAAAGGCGTCAGTCGAAATGGACGGGCAAGTCTTCGAAGTTGAATACGAAAAACCCGAGATGCAAAACCGAGAAGAAGCCGAAGCCGTTGTTAACGCGTGTCTCGGGAAAAAAGGCAAAATTTCGGAGATGGAAGAAAAAAAGTTCCATCAGAACCCGCCTGTGCCCTTTGACTTAGGCGCCCTTCAAGCTGAAGCTTACAGCTTCTTCAAGTACACACCTAGGCGAACCTCAGACATCGCTGAAAAACTATACTTGGAAGCCTTGATTTCTTACCCGAGAACGTCAAGCCAGAAGCTGCCGCCAACAATCAACAACCGAGCCATCCTTGAGTCATTAGATAATGAGCCGAAATACAGGAGCTTAGCCCAGCTGCTCCTCAGCGAAAAAAAGCTCGTCCCAAACGAAGGAAAAGGAGAGGACCCGGCGCATCCCTCGATTTACCCGACAGGCAACCTTCCAAGCAAAGCCTTAGGCGACCCTGAAACGAAGATTTGGGACCTGATTGTGAGGAGGTTCATGGCTGTCTTTGGCAAACCCGCCTTAAAGCAAAGCGCAAAGGTCACGATAACGGTAGACGGCTACTCGTTCTTTCTGCACGGCAAGCAAGTTCTGGAAGAAGGCTGGATGGTTTTCTACAAACCTTTCATGCGAGCTGAAGACATTATTCTTCCGCCTTTGGAGAAGGGGCAAGAAATCGCGTTCAAAGAAGTTGCAGTGGAAGACAAGTTCACGAAACCTCCTGCAAGGTACAATCCGAGCAGCCTGCTCAAGAAGATGGAGGACGAAGGCATCGGAACAAAAGCCACGAGAGCAGGCATAATCGACACGCTCTACACCCGCGGGTACGTGGGCGGAGAAAGGGCTTCCGTCTCAGAGTTGGGGCTTGACGTAACCAACGTTCTTGAACGGTACTGCCCCGAAGTCGTCTCAATAAGCTTCACGAGAGAACTGGAGAAAAACATGGAGGAAATCCAGAACGGAAAAGAAAAAAAAGACGCCGTCATCGCAAAAGCTGCTGTTCGGTTGGAGCCAGTTCTGACCGAAATGAAGAAACACCAGGAAACGATGGGTCAGGAGCTCGCTGAGGCTGCGAAAAAAGCCCAGATGCAGCAAAGGGTCGTCGGCAGCTGCCTCCAGTGCGGAACAGGCAAGCTCGTCATCGTCCACTCTCGGCGAACAGGCAAACGTTTCTTGGGCTGCACAGGCTACTTTAAGGGACAATGCAAGGCTTCCTTTCCTCTTCCACAAACGGGCACCGTTAAGCCAGTCGGTAAAGTCTGCGGCGTCTGCGGGTGGCCAATGATACAATACCAAGCAAAAGGCAAACGACCCTGGGTCTTCTGCGTTCGACCTGACTGCCCATCCAAGGAGGCTAGAAGATAGGTGCAATGCGGAATCTGCGGCAGAAAGTCCGAGGGCAGCTTCTGCAAGCTGCACAAAGCAGCCTACGACAATTTACTGAAGAACTACGAAGCGTGGAAGAAGTCCATGAAGGTTTCGTGGACAGAGTATCTGACGCACATAAAAGTCAACGAGTCTTCTGGCCTTTGGGTCAAAGAGGTCGCTCAGCACCTTTTAGCTACGGGCTCAACGAAACAGCAGGATGACCAAAAAGCCGAATCAGATAAGTAAGGACAAAATTTTAACATTATTAACTAGGGGTGAATTGTAGAAGATGGAAGACTTACAGGAGCATCAAAATCAAAAGGAGGTGAGAGAGTGGAAAAGAGAATTATTGGCATAATATTAATGTCTTTGATCGTTGGTCTTGCAGTTGGTTATGGTACTGGATATTTAGGTACAGACGTTATCGTACTTAGGCAGTCAATTCAACAGCTACAGGCACAAGTAGAAAATTTTCAAGACCAAAATAATGACCTACAAAATCAATTGAACGATGCCACGACTGAGATTAGCCAGTTAAATTCTGAACTCAACCAGAAGAACTCTCAAATTATCTCTTTAGAGACTTATCTTTCAAATTTGCAGCAACAGCTCGAAAACAAAAATGATGCAGTTCAAACTCTGCAATCCCAAGTAGATTCTCTTGAGGATCAATTAGATACGCAGATTTTGGGTGTCTATTTCAGCCCTGATGGTGGCTGCGAGGATCAAGTTCTTTACTGGATAAATAGGGCAAACGAAACCATTCACATCTTGATTTACAGTTTCACATTAGACGCGGTCAGCGACGAATTAATAGTGGCAAACCAAAGGGGCATTGAAGTAAAAGTTCTCTTTGAACGACAGCAAATTTCGCAGTATAGTGAATACCAAAAACTAAAGAACGCTGGAATCCCAGTTCGTAATGATACAAACTCGGACTTAATGCATGACAAAGTAATGATTATCGATGGCACCATAGTTCTTACTGGCAGCTTCAATTACTCAGCTGCTGCAGAAGAAGATAACAATGAGAACCTATTAGTGATAAAAAGCACAACGATCGCTGCGGAATACGAAGAACAATTCACTGAAATATGGAACCAAGGCGTATAACGTCTCAGATGATAAGGTTTAAATTTGGTCTCGTTTCTATATGACACATCAACGTAACGGACAGGACAAACTGCACAATAGATTTGGCGAATGAAATGGGCAAGAAATTCTCGTCTCGGAAATACTCTCTTCAGAAGTTCACCACCAAGCTGGCGACTTATCGTCCGTCCAGCTTCTTCGTAGCCGCAATCGTCATGTCCGCAGCCATCTTTCTGTTGGGGGGCGGAATCTACGACATCCTCATGGAGCCTGTCGCTGCGATTCCGTTGGGGTCGGGAAGGTTCCTTTCTTTCATCCCCTACCAGATTCATGAGCAGCTGCTTCTGGGCAGCATAGCGGTCATGATACTCTATGCCTTGGGAACAACGGGATTACTGATGATTTACCGTAGCACAAGGTTCGTCCGTAACCCGCGCCAAGTCTCGTTTCTCTCAAAAATCGGCGTCGCGTTAATCCTCGTGTCCTTCGCAGCCATCGAACTCGTGCTCTACTGGATTCTGAACTACCAACAGTAAAGCTAAAGTTGGCTTCCGAGCCATTCTTGCGTATCGTTTCAGGTTAAAAACTATATTAATGATGAGCCTTCTGTATTTTCTCGGAGACTAACGAATCAGGTTACAGGGTGGCTGAATCCTTGAGAACAATTGAATGGAAAGACGGCGTCGTCGTAACGATTGACCAGACAGTTCTCCCCAGAAAAGAAGTCTGGATCGAACTGAAAACGTGCCAGCAAGTGGCTTCAGCCCTCAAAGAAATGAAGATTAGGGGAGCGCCCCTGATCGGCGTGGCAGCAGCCTACGGCGTAGCCCTGATAGCCCATCATTCAAAGGTGCAAAAAAAGGAAGATTTCATGCGCGAACTCGAAGACGCTGCGGAGACCATAAAAAGCACGCGTCCAACCGCTGTGAACCTGTTCTGGGCTGTTGACAGGATTCTGAAAACAGCGAGAGAAACAAGGGGCAGCGTTGAGGACGTAAAAAGGGCTGTTGTCGCTGAAGCACAGAGAATGGCTGACGAGGACGTAGCGGTTAACCGCAGAATCGGAAAACACGGCGCAAAACTGATCGAAGACGGCGACACGGTTCTGACTCACTGCAACGCTGGAAGCTTGGCGACCGTTGACTACGGCACAGCCTTAGCCGTCGTCAGGGCTGCGTGGGAAGAAGGAAAACGCATCAAAGTCATCGCGGACGAAACCCGACCGTTGCTTCAAGGCGCAAGACTCACCGCGTTCGAGCTCATGAGAGACTGCATACCCGTAACTTTGATCACGGACAACATGGCTGGCTACTTCATGTCCAAAGGTCTAATAAACAAGGTCGTTGTAGGCGCTGACAGGATCGTTTGCGACGCTGTGATAAACAAGATAGGCACCTATTCCGTCGCGGTTCTGGCTCATGAACACGGTGTCCCGTTCTATGTCGCTGCGCCAACCTCCACGTTTGACCTTTCGAAAAAAGCCCGGGACGTGACAATAGAGGAAAGAGACCCAGCTGAAGTCACACGCTTCGGCTCAGTGAGGATAGCGCCTGAAGGCGTAAAGGTTATGAACCCAGCGTTTGATGTTACGCCCATAAAGTACGTGACCGCCATCGTCTGCGAAGAAGGAGTTTTGACCCGAAAAAAGTTTCAAGACCGCATCAAAAAACACGTTTAAACGGAGTTCATTGCAGGGGAACAGTTATGTCAACAAACGTCGAAAACGAGAAAGTTGAGGAAAAAGAGGAAAAGGTTCTTCTAAAGGTCTTACTAAAGGATGAAGGCGTTTTGGTTCCTTCCTCAGAGGACACTGAGGGTCTCACGTCCCGCGGGTACGGGACTCCCCAAGACGGTAACGTTCTCCTGAACTATTGTGAAGCCCTCTACCTGATGGACAAGGGCATAATCGAGGTTAAGGACGAAGAAACCGAGTCGCTGGTCAGCTTTCAGCAGCTCCTCTCCAGAGCCCGAACCGTCGACGGGGACGCTTGGGTGCGGTACCTTCTTTATCGGGACCTCAGAAGCAGGGGCTACGTTGTCAGGGAAGGATTCGGCTTAGGCATCGACTTCAGAGTCTACAAAAAAGGCGAGTACGGCAAATCCACCGCCGACTATCTGGTTCTCGGAATAAAAGAGGGGCAGCCTGTCGCTATTGAGGACCTTGCGAGAATACTGTCGCGGGCGCAAGGCCTGAAAAAAATGTTGGTTCTTTCGGTTCTGAACAGAAGAGGCGAAATCGTCTATTATACTCTTTCGCGTTTGGCTTTCAAGTAATCATTATCTTTTTTTCTCTGAAATGGATCAGCTTCGTTAACAATCTTTTTTGACCATAAGATATAAATACTAAGAATGTAGAAATTAAATACGTCGATAATAGGAGATTAGTTCTATGAGTATAGAGAATAAAAACGTTGAGCAGTCCTCGCAGAAAGAAAACAGCAAGGACAACACCGAATCCACGGTTGATCAGTTAGCAGGAGCCATGAAGGCTTTGGCTTACCCTCAACGGATAAGGATTCTTCAATCACTTTGCCAAAATGGCATGTATTTCTCTGAGCTGTCCAAGCTGACTGGGTTGAAGACCACGGCGTTGAACAGCAACCTCAACATTCTCGTGGACGCTGAGCTGATAACCCAAGAGCACAAGAAAGGACGCTACTTGGCAACAGAAACTGGAAAACAATTACTGTCAACCTTGTCCAGCGTCCTCAGCGGCATGTCGCCCACAGCGTCAAGCTACATTAAACAGTACCATCGGTTGTACAGCTTAACTCGCGCACGAAAGCAGGTGCTGGAAGGAGTGTCCACGCTTGGCTGGGGGAAAGACGTCGAATGCACCTTCTTCGGCGCCCTAGACGCGACGCTGCGTTACCTCAAGGAACCCGTCGACTACACCTACCTGATGGGAGTCTCAGCCGCCGCGTTCCGCCTCAGCTTCCACCAGCCCAACTGGTGCCCCAGTTCGCCCGACGCAGCAACAAACGAAACCTACGCAATGCAAGTTCTGAATGCTGTCGGCTACAAGGGGCAGTTCCTGAACACCGAAATGACGAGCCAGAAAGAAATCAACCAAACAATTAGGGACGAAATCGACAAGGGCATCCCCGTCGTCGCAATCGACGTAGTTAAAGTCGCGGATTGGGGAGTCGTCACGGGGTACCAGAACGGCAAGCTCATCTGCCGAAGCTACTGGGACAAGGGAGACGAATATTCAGTCGCTGAGAAAGACCCGTGGATCATTCTGAAAATCGAAAAGGCAGGACCAGCTCCACCCAAGATAGACAGCATTAGGGACTCACTCAAGTTGGCTGTTGATCTTTCGAGAAAAAAGGAGATTGACCACTACGCGAACGGCTTGGCTGCTTACGACGCTTGGGTGAAGGACCTAGAAAACGAGGATTCGTTCAAGGGAATGGACGAAGCAACCTTCATGCACTATTGGCACGTGAACGGCTGGGTCTACGACAGCCTCTTCGACGCAAGGGTCGCAGCCACAAGATACCTTCAATCGGTTAAGGAAGAGTTCTCAGGAAAAGAAAAGGCGGCAATCACCGACGCTGCCCAAAGATTCGAGGACGTGATGAAGACCCTGTTTGACAACTGGATACACTTCACTATGGCTTCGTGGGTGAGGAAGGACGAGAAGAAAACTTGGACGCCCAAAGGAATGATTGACACCGACACGTGGACTGAGGACATGAGAAAAAACGGTGCCAACGCGTTAAGAACCATCAAAAGAAAAGAAGAACAGGCGTTCGAAGCGCTATCAAGCATAAGTTGAACGTCCATCAACCATTCCCCCTTTTTTGTGGGGGATTCATAAAAAACTTGAACTACGAGAAGTGCTTAATATAAAAAAGAAATCGTTTGTCAACGTTGTAGTCGAGTTCTTAAGGAAATAACTTTTAATTCTGATATTATAGAATATGCAGTTAAATGGCAATTGATGGTTCTTAAGAACAGGTGTTGGCTTTGGCTTCTGAATTTCGCCGAACAGTGCGGGGCATGAGGGACCTTGTTGCTGACGAAGCTGAAAGGCTGAGGTTCATCGAGCAAAAATCCAGAGAAGTGTCCAAGCTTTTTGGGTTCCGTGAGGTCATCACCCCCCTCGTTGAACACTACAAGCTTCTGGCTGCCAAGGTGGGCGAGGACAACAGGAAACGCATGTACGTCTTCGACGACCTCGGCGGACGGAAGGTTGCCCTGAGACCAGAATTCACAGCCTCAATAGCGCGGCTTGTGGCGACGAAAATGCAGAGTTCCCCGAGACCGTTGAGGCTGTTTTCCGTCGGCAGCCTATACCGTTATGACGAGCCCCAGTTTGGAAGGTATCGCGAGTTCTGGCAAGCCAACTACGAGCTTTTTGGCTCCAGCAAACCTGAAGCTGACGCTGAAATTTTGGCTTTAACGGACAGTTTGTTGAGGGAGATTGGGCTTCGGGGTTACTCCTTTAAGGTCGGTCACGTCGGAATCTTACGCAATATCCTCAGCCACGACGGAATCGCTGAAGACCAGCAGAACAGCATCATGCAGCTATTAGATAAGAAACAGTATGACGAAGCGCTTGTCGTGGCAAAGCAGGCTGGAAGCCCAAAAAGCAGCTTGGACACATTAAAATCGCTTTTCGAAATAAGAGGAAACGACTCTGAAGATGTTACTGCGGAAATAGGCAAGGTCGTGAAAGACTACCCCGAGGCTTCGAAGGCAGCAATGAACCTGAGCGAAATTCTAGGCTTGATGAAGGCTGGCGGAGTAGAAGCCAATCTTGCCATTGAAGCTGGGTTCGCGAGAGGCTTAGACTATTATACGGGCATGGTCTTCGAAATTTTCGCGTCAGGCATGGACATTGCTGTCGGAGGAGGAGGACGCTACGATAAACTCATAGAGTTGTTCAGCGGAGGACAGGTTCCCGCGGTGGGCGTTGCGCCAGGAATCGACCGTTTGTCGCTGGCGTTACAGAAACAAGAGTCTTCTTTGTCCACGATTGAAAAAGTTATGGAGCCTAAAAATCGTATATTGGTTGTCGCAGTCGACGGTTCGATGCTTGGAGAAGCCTTCAAGGTTGCGTCAAGGCTCAGAAAAGAAGGCGTCACGGTTGAGCTTGAGACCATGGGGCGCTCTGTCTCCAAGGCGCTTTCCGACGCGGATAGGCGCGGAATCACCCATGCGGTTATCGTGGGTTCGAGGGAAATGAAGGAAAAGAAGGTTGTTTTGCGCGATATGAGCGAAAGAACCCAAGAAACAGTTGCCCTTGAACAGCTTTTGGCGAAGTTTAGTAAGCAAGGTTAAAGAAATGAACCTGCGGTTAGTCGCCAGCCTTTTGTTGCTTGTTTCTTTGGTTTTGCCGTGGAAGATTACTTGGGGAACCAACGAGTTTGGGGTAGCAACATCATGGTTCACCATCCTCGAGTTTCCCTTCATGGTGGAATACGTGATGATTTACGATCCACAAGAAACGTGGACAACGTGGGAACTGTACAAGTCAATCCCGAAATACGTTGGCACAACGCTTGTCCTGTTAGGCGCAATACTAAGTCTCTGGGGAAGCGCTAAACGGAAACAGGGCAACCTTGTCGAATGGGGCGGCTTGTCCAGTTTAGTTGGGCTAGTGCTATTTTCTGGCTTCGGATACGAGGAAGTTTTAATCCAATACCCGCTTTTTCAGACTTACGCCAGTCTTCCCGTCGGTATGTTTGTTCCCGTAATCTTTTGGATTCTGATATTCGCCTATTCACAAAAAACGAAACAACGCGTCACGAGGATTCCCTTCATGAAGTCAGGATTCTTCTGCGGCGAATGCGGAAAGGAAATTTCGTCTGAATACGTTTTTTGTCCCTTCTGCGGAAAAGAAAACAGGAAGGTCGCGTGTGAATCGTGTGGAACAACCGTCTCGGTTCAGAATGCCTTTTGCCCCCATTGCGGCAGCAAAATCCGAAGAGAACCTAAAAAAGCTTTGGTCCTCTAGTTTTTTGGCCGCATGTTTTTCCTTAGGTTCATCAGCTCTAATTTTTCATACGTATTTTTTGCCTATACGCTGGGTTCGTAGGCGTTAAGTAGTTTTTGAAGGTGTTCAGTATGTTAACGCCAGAAAACACATTCGCAGGTCTATGTTAGGGGTTGGCTTCGATAATAGAGTCAACGAAGCTTTACCAGCAGGTTTCAACGGAAAGTCCGAGAAAATTCGACGAATTGCTACTTGAGACCATTGACGAAGTGTTAAAAACAACTTTTGGCGACAAAAGTACCCAAATGATTTACGATTACCTGAAGATGAATTCATGTCTCCCAAACGAGATTCCCATGAAGCTCGAGACATTCTCCACCGAGTTAAGGAACATACTTTATGACGATAATTCGCCAGCAAGATTTCTAGCCTCAGTCACCCCGATGGGAAGATGCGCAATCATCGAAAGGACTATTCTGAGAATATTGTGCAAAAAATTGGGGTCGAACCTCAAAGAGACTGGACCAATTCAATTTCCTTCTCTAACCTCGGAATTGAGGACTCATTTCAATTCAGAGGAGGAACGCTCTTTGTCTCTGCTTAACAGTAAAGAGGAGACTGTAAAAAAATGAAAGCTGCCCAAACTGAAACTCAAGCAATAACCCAGAACATGCAAAATAACGAGGAAACGATGACTAGCCAAAAAATGAGACTGCAGGATGAAAGGTTCAAAAACATTTTCAACAACACCAACGACTGCATAGCGTATCTTAACCTAGCAGGCAGAATACTCGACATTAACAGAAGAGGTTTAGAGCTGTTCGGTGAGTTAAAAAAAGACCTTGTCGGAAAACACTTCTCGGAGTTATGGGCAGCCAACTCGAAAAGCAAGTCAATTACAATGGACGTGTTTAAAAAAACGCTTTTCGGGGAAAAACCCAACTTCACGGCAACTATCAAAAACAGGAAAGGCAAGAACATTGAGGTCGAGGTATCTGCTTCTCTCGTAAGATCCGACGGTAAGGCTATTGGTATTCTAGTTGTGGCAAGAGATGTTACCAAACAAAAAAACATAGAAGAGAAACTTGCTGAAAGCGAGGAACATTATCGTGTTCTTTTTGAGCAATCCCCCTTCGGTATCGGTATAGCAACTCTTGATGGCAAAGTCATCAACGTAAACAAGGCTATGGCAGCCATCACCCGATACTCTCAAAAGGATCTTCAAAGGCTCAGACTTTTCAGTTTGTGTGTCGACTCTGAAGTTTCCAATAAAATTTTTGAAGCCCTAAGCAAACAGGGCGCCATCTCAGGTTTCCAGATGAGAATGAAACGTAAAGACGGAAGTGAAGTCAACGTTCTTCTGAACGCGTCAAAAATTCGTGTCCGAGGTAAAGAATTACTGCAAATAAGACTTCAAGACACTTCGGAGTTAAGGGCAGCAGAAGAAAAAATCAAAGCCTCCGAAGAAAAATATAGAGGTTTGTTCGAGGAGGCGATGGACGCCATCTTTGTGGCTGACGCTGAGACAGGCATATTGTTGGACTGCAACCGTGCAGCACTAAAAATGGTTGGTAGAAAAAAATCAGAGTTAATCGGTAAACACCAGCGGATTCTTCATCCTCCGCAGGAGAATAAAGGGAAATTCAGTAAGACCTTCATGCAACATGTTAATGGTAACGGGAAACCGATTCTGGAAACGAAGGTTATCACAAAGAACGGAAATTGCAAAGAAGTCGCAATAAAAGCCAAAGTTTTCAGGCTCGGAGGTAGAAAAGTTATTCAGGGCATATTCCGAGACATTTCAGAACGTAACAGGATAGAAGAGGAGCTGACCTACGAAAGGGATCTTCTGCAAGCCCTCTTGGACAACGTCCCCGACACCATCTACTATAAGGATGCAAATTCAAGGTTCACAAGAATCAACAAGGCGCAAGCAACGGTTCTAGGTCTAAAAGATCCCGACGAAGCCGTGGGGAAGACCGACTTTGACTTCTTCACGCCTGAACATTCGCAGGACGCTTACAGAGATGAACAAAAAATAGTCAAGACAGGCAAGCCCGTGATTAACAAGGTTGAAAAGATCAGGAGAGCAGATGGGCAGTTCCGCTGGGTTTCAGCCACAAAGGTGCCAGTTAAAGACCGAAGTGGTCAAGTCGTTGGCTTAGTCGGTGTTTCCAGAGACATCACAGAAAGTAAACAGATCGAAGAAAAAATGGAGTATCAACGGGACCTTTTTGACGCTTTGATGGACAACATGCCTGACGCCATTTACTTCAAAGACAAAGGTTCCCGTTTCATCAGAGTCAGCAGGATAAGCTGTCCAGGCATGGGGATCAGCAGCCCCGAGGAAGCTGTTGGAATGACGGATTTTGACTTCAGCCCAAAAGAAATGGCAGAACAATTTCTGGCCGACGATCAGATGATTATGAGGTCTGGTAAGCCAATAATTGGCAAGGAAGAGGTCATGGTGAGTAAAATTGGCAAAACATGGTATTCGGCAACCAAAGTGCCCATCAGAAACAAGGATGGTAAAGTGATTGGACTCGTCGGTATTTCGAGGGACATTACGAAACTCAAGGAGTCCGAAGAGGAGCTTAGACATTACTCCACACGGTTAGAAGAGTTGGTTGAGGAAAGAACCAAGAAACTCCGAGAGGTTCAACGCTTAGCCGCCATAGGAGAAACAGCGGCAATGGTGGGGCATGACCTTCGCAACCCATTACAAACTGTCGCCGCGATTCCTTACATGGTTGGACAGATGGTTCAGTCAATGCCTGTTCCAGCCAAGGAGATTGTTGAAAAAAATGGTTTACCTAGGCTTATGGAGATGCTGCGGGACCAAACGGTCTACATGAACAAAATTGTGTCTGACCTTCAGGACTATGCGAGACCAGTGAATCTGGATCTTAAGGCAACAAACCTTTACGTTATGATGAGTGAGACTCTGTCTGCGTTGCACGTTCCTGAAAACGTGGAAGTCGACAACGAAATTGGGCAGGACTTTTTGGCTACCCTCGATTCCTACTTGATGAAGCGGGTTATGACAAATCTTGTCCTAAACGCGGTGCAAGCCATGCCTGAGGGAGGCAAACTCACGATTAAGGCGTCACGTAACGACGACGAGGTTTGCTTGAGCGTTCAAGACACGGGAGTAGGTATACCCGAGGAAAATATGCTTAAGCTCTTTCAACCTTTGTTCACAACGAAGGCGAAGGGGCAGGGTCTTGGGTTGCCCGTGTGCAAACGGATTGTCGAAGCTCACAGAGGCAGGTTCAGTGTCACAAGCAAGGTTGGCTACGGAAGCACCTTCACTGTGCATTTACCTCTCCGAATGGAGGTGAAACATGTTGAGTGAAAAAAAGAAACAAGTCTTAGTCATAGACGATGAAGAGTCAATCCGCCAAGTCTTCCGATGGATACTCGAGGGGCAAGGATACGAGGTCGAAACTGCAGAGACAGGCGTGCAAGCCATAGAGAAGTTTGAAGAAAAATTCTACAATCTCGCCCTGTTGGACATTCGGCTTCCTGACATGGAAGGAACAGAACTGCTGAACATACTGCACAAACGTTCGCCAAAGACGATGAAGATAATGGTCACCGGCTATCCTAGTCTCGACAACGCCATGAAGTCATTAAACGTTGGCGCCGACGCCTATGTTGTCAAGCCTGTTGAGCCAAGCGAACTGGTTAGGATTGTTCAAGCCAAGCTTAAGGAGCAGGAAGATGCGGAAGGCATGAGCCAAGAGAAGATGGACGACTGGATTACGTTGCGGCTTCAGAAGCTCGAACAAAAATACAATATACAATAGAACTCTAGCCTTCCTGACTCCGCTCAGCATGTTTGGAAGTAATTGAGAGTAGGTAGTGGAACAATAATATTAATTCCTCGAAGCCTGTTCTTTACGTTCCTGCGAATTGTAAAATATGGCAAATAAAAAGGTTCAAAAAAGCACCATCAGAATTGGATAGCTACTTATTAAGGAACAGCAAACAGAATAATGGTGTTTGCCACCCAGTTAGAAGGTGTTGTTTATGGGTGAGGAGAAGCCGAAAATCGAGGATTTAGTTAAACGCATCGACGACCTAATTCGGGTCCTGAATTTTTTGTCAGAGGACCTTGCTAATATTTCAACAAACCTGAAAGCTGGTTTAGGCAGTCATCCGCCGTCTCAGGCAGCTGAACCTTCGAGGCCTCTTCCTCAACCAAAATCTTCGCAGCAAACAATGCCCGTCGCTGAGCCTTCAGCTGCCCCTGTCTTGATAGGCGATGTGAAGTCGGCTGAGGACGTGCAGAAGGTTTTTCCGCAGGATTTGTCGAGTATGCTGTTTTTTGAGGAGACGGATGAGCACGTTCTCGTTAAGCCTAGGGGTTTCTTGGGTTCAGACAACTTCAGGCGCATCGCTAACATCATTCGTGACCAGCTCGGCGGAGAATACGTGAGCGCGGGAAAAGACAGCCACTTCAGGATTTCAAAAAAGGCTTGAAACAATTTTTTATATGTAGAATAAGTCGTCTGGGCTTCTTCGGGCTTTTTCTTCAGCTTCTATTCTCGCTTTCTGTGCTGCCACGGTTTTGCCTTCTCCCTTCTGGGTTACTTCAATGTCGTATTTTATGAAGTCCTCAATGAAACTTTTGAGCTTCTTGTTCATGGCTTCAAGATCCTCAGCGTTGAATGACACCATTATGTCCGGGTTGTTCACCCAGTTCAGCCAGCCCAGTATGCTTCGGTGCAGCGCAAACAACGAGAACCGCATAGACTGAACCACGTCCAGCCGATCCTTATCCTTCTTTTCCGCCATCTTCTCTATCTGTTCAAGAATTCTGGCGCAGGTTTCGGACCATCCTTCACTCATCAAAATCACCAAACTTTATTTACGCCTAATCTGACAAAGGCGCATCAACTAACAACTTTCCGTTGACTAATATTCCTTTTGGTATACCCAACGATTTCAGTATTGGACTCGGAACCTGTCAAACTCTCCAGTCGGCTCTTCCCAAAGCACGTCGACGCCCTTGACCGCAGCGCCCGGCGGACCGCGACGACAAAAGGCAATCAAGGCTTCCACATCTTCTTTTTCTCCCTCGAAGACAGCTTCGACTCTTCTGTCGCGCACGTTTTTGACCCAGCCTGTCACGTTGTGCTGGATTGCTTTTGTCCGAGTTTCGTACCTGAAAAACACGCCTTGAACGTTTCCGCTGACGAAAACGTGGGCTTTGGCTTTCAACCTGTTTCGCCCATTCAGAACTTAGGGGGATACTGAATGTTTGTTATGAGCTTTTTTTATTAACCAGCTTGAGGGAGAGAAAGTTTAGGTGACTCTTTGGAACTTGATGTTGCCGTCTGCCAGTTCAACGTCGAAGACTTGGTTCACGTCGAACCTTACACCCAGCGCTTCGTACTCCTGTTCCGTCAAGAAGAGTATTATCTTCGGAGAATTGAACTTGGCTTGCGCACCTAACATGGGTATCTGCTGCTGCATTGCCTTGAAAACGTCCTGCACTATTCGGGCTTCCTCTGTCGGCGGTCTTATTGCGAAGCTCGGCATCAGCTCTTCTTCGATTAGCTCCACCCGTTTGCCTAGGTTGCCCGCTGGGTCTTTTATGGATTCTATGCGTTGAACGATGACCCTCATTTCAGTCACTCACCAAGTTACATGTTGGGGCATGTTGCTTAAAAACTGGCGCGTCACTCCATCTCTATCGTTGCCGGGGGCTTAGATGTTACGTCGTAGTAAACAGCTGAGACGTTGGAGCATTCTTTGAGAATCTGGCTTGCTGTTTCTTGAAGGGTCGACAACGGGATTTTTGACACTTCCGCTTTGAGAAAATCTTTTGTCTCGACGCTTCTGACAGAGACCACGTATGGTTGTTTCCTGTCTCCTTCGCCTACCTCGTACAGCACCCGTGTGGCAGACCGCATCTTCGCCAAGACCCTCTGTTGCAGCCCAAACAGTTTTTCTTGAGCAGGATGGTAGAGTTCATCGTTGTCTTTTCGGCACGTCACCGCTATGATTTCGCCGTACCTTCGAGCCTTCTGCTTCATGCCTGTGGCTCTGTCCGAAAACACTTTTACCCAAACCTTTGTTGGGCTCAGATTCAGGTATCTGGCCGTCGATTTCACCAGTTCCCTCAGGTTCGGGCGAGGATAAATTTCGTCGTTATCGATGATGGCAGCGAAGTACTGGCTCGGTTTGTGCTTAGCAAGGTTGCTTTCTGTTATCGAAGTTGCTTTTTTGAGTGACGCCAGCTTTTCAGGCACAATTTCGCCTACGACTCTCACGGAAAGTCCAGGTCCAGGGAAGGGCTGCCTTTCAGAAATTTCGGGCGGGATTTTCAGGTATCTGGCTACTTGCCTAACTTGGGTTTTTAGCAGCGTCACCAAGGGTTCGACGACCTTGAACCCGTAGAGTTCTCGCGTGCTGATGCCCATCTGTTCGAGGACGTTGTGTTGGGTCTTTATTCCGCCCTTGGTCTCGATGATGTCCGCGAGGATTGTGCCCTGAACCATAAACTGGCTTCCCTCGCGCTTCGCTACGTCGCTTAGGGTCTCATAGAAAGTTTTCCTGAAGGCTTTCCGTTTCTCTTCAGCGTCCCTCAGCCCGCTGAGCGCCCTTAAGAATTTTTCTTGGACATTCTCAATCTTCATTGGGAGGTTTAAAGGAGGCTGCGAGAGGAGCGCTGAGACTTTTTCGGGTTCGCCTTCTCGCATGAACGCGTCGTCCAGTATGACGCAGACGAGGTTTTCGCCTATCGCTTGGTGGACCAGCACGGCGCACGTTGAGCTGTCCACTCCACCTGAAACTGCTATTACGGCTTTCTCGTTGCCTATGACTGCTTTTATTTCTTTTATTTGGTTCTTAACAAAGTTTTTCGCGCTGAAACCTTTCATGTGACAACACACTCTTTTTTGTTTTTGTAATCTTCATTTCGGGTTTGATTTGCACTCTATTCTTATGGCAAATTCTTTTAAGCTTAAGTCTTATACATGGTATTAATATTAATGTATTCGTGCATGTTATGTTGAGGCGTGAGCTGTATGAAGCTTGTTACGGTCCTACTTCCCGAAGCTTACCTTGAGGGACTCGATGAACTCGTCAGGCAAAACATGTACCCAAGCCGAAGCGCAGCCATCCGAGCCGCAGTACGCGACCTCCTAAGAAGAGAACTGTGGACCAGATAGAAACGAAAAGGGCTTTTTGTAAGTGATAATTGAATTAATTGTTATGTTTTAACGGAATCTCGGAACATTCTCGCAGCTTGTTTTGGACTGTCAGCAAGCGTTATTGTTCTGCCAACAATCAGGAATTGTGAGCCAGCTTCAGCAGCTGCTTTAATGTCTCCGCCTTGGGTGCCAACGCCAGGCGAATAGATGGGCACCTTTCCTCCAAGTATGGCGTGGACTTCCCTTATTTTTTCGGGGAACGTTGCACCCACGATCACGCCGTCCGCTTTCCACGATAGAGCCTTTTGGGCGAAAACCGTGTACTGCATCTTAGGTTCGCCCGTGTTTGGGTCGTGGATTTTTTGCCCGTAGCCTTCCCACGCGGCTTTGTGGCTCATGTAAACGAGTAAGATTACGCCTCGGTTCATGGCTTCCGCAGACTCGAAGACGGGTTCTAGCCCATCCTCCCACCCCACGAACGGATTCGCAATCACGGCGTCGAAGCCTGCGCGAAAATAGTTTTCGGCTATGACGCGGTTCGTGTACCCCACGTCGTTGATTTTGCAGTCCATAATGACGGGCAATCCGAGGCTGTGCGCTTTATCAATAATTTTTTTTACGCCATCAAACAACCCAAGGGGGAGAACGAGATGGTGATTCAACTTTAACCCGCAAAGATACAGACTCGTCTCCTCAAGAATTCTGATGCCTTTTTTAGTTGGGTCTCCTCCGTCCTCTGGGAGTTGGTCCAGAGCCAGCACGATGCGGGAATCCTTCTTTTCCGCTGACTCTTCCATCCTCAGCCTGAACGACAACCGCATTCCCCTTTCCTCCACAATCATTTTCCGCATTCTTAAGCCTTTACGGTCAGTAAACAAAACATACAGAAAACTCCCGCGTGCATTTGCGCCCCAAAACAACAGAAAAAATGCGCCGCAAAACAGAACAGGTCTGAGGCTGTGCTGTTTATTAAACAAAATTGCAGAACTATCGTTGAACAAAACAGACGGTTCTTTTTAGCTTAAGCATTTGTTGTTCAAACAGCAAAATCTATTGTTGAACAAATCAGACCAGCCTGAACCGTAGGGCATCAAACGTTGTTTAAGGACGTAAAAGACGAAGGGGTTTTGCGTTATCGTCATTATTGAATGTGGCATTGGGCGCCAAATTTATAAGATGTTGTGGCGTTTAGGTTGAACCATGTCCACAACTTTGACCATCGCGATACTGCGAGAAGAACAAAAAAAGATCGAAAAGCTGCTCGTTGAGCTGGAAGCCCAAAAAAAGACGGTTGACGCGAAATACGCTTCAGCGATGGAAGAAGAAAACAAGGTCTACGATGAGCTCAGGAAATGCCGCGACGTGCAACTGTACAACAAGCTCCAGATTCAGCTGAACGCGTGCTCCAGACGCAGAAAAGAAGTGGAAACCAAAAAACAGGAAACGGACAGAAAAACACGCGGATACCAAGACGAACTGGAAAAAGTTAAAGCCAAAATTGAATACATGAAACCCAAGGGCGAACTGGTGGAACACAAAGAAGAGTAATTGACGAAAAGTCGCATTTTAAATAAAAATTATAGACAAACATCATAACGTAAATTCTTTTTTTCCTCAAAAAAGCAATAGCCAACAGCACAAATTAGTTTTGCGCCAATCTAGCTTGTGTTTATATGTGACGGTCCAAGTTAAAGTCACGGTGTAGTCTTTGGAGCGTGCTGAGGCACTGGATTTCGCTAAGGCGGCGCTTCATAACGCTGGGTTCGACGTTTCTCGAATGTGCACTTCTAGGATGAGCTGCTTCGATTTTGCCGCCCGAAAAGGAGAGACGCTTGTCTTCATCAAGGTTATTCACAACATTCGGGACGTTTCCCGAAGCGACGTCGTTGAACTCGTAACTGTTGCGAAATGCCTCAACTGTTCTTCGCTGATAATTTCGGACGTGAACGGCGAAGAAACGCTTAGCAACGACACCATCTACTCACGTTACAGCGCCCACGTAGTAACTTCAAAGACGTTTGAGGACATAGCTCAAGGCACCCACCCCCTGATCGAAGCGACTCCAGGCGGCTACTACGTGAGAACCGACGGAGGTAAGATCAGGGAACGCAGGCACGAGCTCGGATTGTCAATCGGCAAACTAGCCACAATGGTCGGCATCTCAAGAAGAGCCCTATACGGATACGAAAGGGAAATGACCCGGGCTTCCGTCTCAGCCGCTTATCAGCTGGCAGAAGTTCTTGGAGTGCCGCTTGTTAAGTCAATAAACATACTTGAAGTCAACCCAGACAGCCCAAAAAAGGATAAGCTCCCAAAT
>CAZRIK010000015.1:0-26742 GCA_964600125.1 uncultured Candidatus Bathyarchaeia archaeon | reverse complement strand
AAATCGTCTCTACCTACGTCAAAGAGTGGCACTGGGACAAGCAGTTCGGAAAAATCGACATATCCAAAGCCGTCAAAATCGGCGAAAACGTCGTTCAGCTTTCGTGCCAGTTCAACATCGACACCCCCATAGAAGACATGTACCTTGTCGGCGAGTTCGGAGTCAAAAAACTTTCAGAAACCGAATACACGATCACAGACGAACCTAAAACTCTAAAGAACGGAGACTGGGTCAACCAAGGCTACCCGTTCTACACTGGGACAATGCGGTACAAGGCGACCTTCAACATCGAAGAGAATCCGAAAGACGGCGAACGCGTCCTGATACGGTTGCCCGAAGCCAAGGGAACCCTCTTCCAAGTAAAAGTGAACAGGAAAGAACCCGTGTCCATCGTCTGGCGCCCCTTGGAGGCTGACGTAACCGACATCGTGCAGAAGGGCAAGAACGAGCTGACGGTGGACGTCATTAGCTCGCTGAGGAACACCTTCGGTCCGCTGCACAACAAACTGGCAACCCCATACTTCCCGCTGCACTACTTGGTTGGTCCCTTCTCCTTTGATGATGAACGCAACTGGACCGACGCATACATACACGTCCCATACGGACTAATCAACGGCGCAGAAACAGTCACAAGAAAACAGGATTGAGCTCCCACAAAAGAAATGGCAAAGTCTCCGCAGTGGAATAAAGGGTGAGAGCCCGAATCCTTTTTTTCTTTACCACGGAGTTTTTTTCAGCCTTAACAAGTAAGCCATGGCATTGACCATGAGATGGATTGGGGCGGTTAAGACAATTATTATCAAAGCGTACGTGAGGGTCGGCGGCTGGACTGGCAGGCTGAAAAGAAGCGCCATCAACATGAAATCCAGTTGGTCAGATATGGGTAAATGGGCGCCTGATTTCAGGTTCATTCGGCGTTTGATGAAAGACCCAAGCAAGTCACCCATCAAGGCTCCAAGGGACAGGACGAAGCCAAGGAGTAAGCTCCCTTGCGGAAGACCCACACTCGGTCCATAGGCTTCTTGAACCCACCCCACGAAGGTTCCGATTAAGAGACCGGAGACGAAGCCACGGACCGTTTTATGGGGACCAAACAAGGGTCTCCCATCCCGAAACGGTTTTCCTCCGTCAATGGATCTGCCGCCTCCGAACAGTACAGGTGCTCCGTTGGCGCAGTAGGCTGGGAAAATGTAGTACAGGGCATAGAATATTTCGAGGGCAACTGTGCTGGCAACGCTCATTGCTTCGGTCTCACTTGGCTTTTAACTCATTTCTTTCCTTTTTCATAAGGTTGGGCATCTATTAAGCTTAATCAATCGCAGCTTAGTGGATCATGCCAAAAACAATAAGTGTTGAATCGGATACCTTTTTTGTTTGAGGTGACACGTGTGCCTGTTGTGATTGTTGAGATGTGGGAAGGAAGAACGCCTGAAGACAAAGAAAAACTGATTAAAGGCATAACCAAAGCCTTCGAGGAAATCGGCGTAAAATCCGAGTGGCTTCACATCATCATACACGACATTCCGAGAACGAACTGGGGTAACAAGGGACAGCAAGCGTCCAAAATGACGCCCTAAAATCACGTTTCAGACCACGCCTTACGCAAATCCATGACCTCGACCTGCATTGTCCTTTTAAGTTCATCAATGAACGCTTGGGTCTTGCTTAGCTCAGGCTCAGGCAGCTTGTTGCTGTAGTTGTCGTATCCAACATAGACCATTTCAGGCCTAATCTCTTTTATCCAGTCGCTGAATTCGGGGTCAAAATCCAAAATCGGCTCTACAACAACCGCCTTGTGGTTCCAATCTAAGTTTTTCATCGCTTCGAACCTCTCTTTCTGCAGAGGAGCCCCTGAAAGTTTGTAAGGTCTGTTCGTTTCTATTGTTGCTCCAAGCACCATGTTGTCGGTGAACATGCCCAGAAACTCGCCGTATCTCTTCGGATTCTTTGTCAAAAACAGGAAACGCATCTTCGGCTTCGCAGTCAGCACGTTCAGGACTTTGATTATCCATTCTTTCGGAACCCAATCGCCCCACATTTCGCCCATGTCCGAGACGAAGATGAACCCGTCTTTCGGAAGCTTCTGTTTCAGCCTCCACTCAGCGAAGGTCGGCTTAAACCCGTGCGTCTTGTAGGGTTCAATGCCCATGGCAGCCAGCCTTTTCGCATAGTTTCTAGCCCAGCAGTAAACGCAGTTGTACATGCAGCCAGTAATCGGGTTCCAAGTGTCCATCAGCAGCTCTCCATCACGGTTTCGGGCGAAAAGAAAAGACGAAATCGAGGATTTTTTTTGTTTCGTTTAAAGAATCTACGATTAGGTCTGGCTTTTCCTTCTCGAGCTCTGTTTTCGTGTATGCGCCTGACGGAATCGCGACGCATTTCATGTTCGCGCTTCTAGCAGCTACTACACCGAACACTGAGTCCTCAAAAACCACGCAGTTTTCGGGCGTACAACCCAATTTTAATGCGCACTTGACGAAAATTTCGGGGTCAGGTTTCGGGTTTTTCGCCTCGTCCGCTGTAATGACGAAATCGAAATAGCCGTCAAGCCCTTTCATCCTGAGAAGCCTGTTGATGATGGGTCGGTTGCTCATGGTCGCCAGACCGATTTTGAGCTTGGGACGCAGCGAATCAAGCAGCTCGGCGGCTCCTTCGAAAATCTTAATGTCGCCAAACAGTTTGGTTTGTATTCGAAATTTCTTTTCCATTAGCTCGTCAACCATTGCCTCGTCGAAAACGATGTTGTTGAGCCTGAGAGCGTCCTTGAACATGTTCCGTGCGCCTATCCCGATTCGTCTAACCAGAAACTCGTCGCTGACAACGCAGCCGATTCCTCGCAGAACCTTCTGGAACGAAAAAACGACGACGGGCATCGTGTCAGCCAAGGTTCCGTCCCAATCGAAAATTGCAGCCTCAAACATTGTCGCACAATCCTTTGTCCATTTAGGTTTTTAGACGATAATCCTGCAGTCCCTCTTCTCCGATGACCAAGTAAAAAGATGTTTTTGTGTCTTTTCCCCCGCTTTTCTCAACGGACGCCTTAACCATGTTCTGCTGACCCACCCGTGACAAGCCAACAACGGAGTCGCACCAAAACTTCAGAACCCTCGTCGCGACGGGAGCTACGTCAGCCTCAGGCATCACGCTTCTGACTTGGCTTAAGAGAAGAACAGATAATTCAAGTTTCTTGGCAATCTCAGCTAACGTTGCGACTTGGCGGTTCAGCTCGCGGTTCAAGTTGAACGTTTCCTTCTTGTTCAGAAGCTCCGAACGGTAAAGCGACGTGACCGTGTCTAACACGATTAAGCCGAACCTTCTGCCCACGAACCTTTCGAGATCGTCGACAAGCGCAACCTGCTCCTCAAACGCTGCTGGTTTCGCGACGATGATTGAGTCAGAAACCTCCCCGAAATCCTGAGCAGCAATCTGAGACAGCCTCTCAGGCAAAAAAGTTCCTTCACAATCCACGTACAAAGTCTTGAAGCCTAAGCGGGCACAGTTTACCGCGCACTGCATAGCCAAGGCGGACTTGCCTGTTTCTGCCCCGCCATATAGTAAGCACATTTCCCGCTGCGGTAACCCGCCGTCCAGTGTACGGTCAAGTGAACTGCTTCCAGTTGGTATCAGGCGCTTCAAGACTTACACTACAATAGAAAAATGGGTGCTTAGGACTTAAATCCTATTCTGATTGACGACTGTTTATAAAATTTTTATCATAAGTGAGGACCGATGTAAAGCTTAAATTCTGTTCGCGGTTCTGTTACTATCACCAAGGGGCGTCCCATGAGTTCCAAAATAGCAGTAACCACGGTCTCGGGCAAAGCTTACTATTTGCTGGTGAACGAGCTTAAGCAGAGAAAACTGCCTTTCCTGAGCTGCGTTCCAGACAAGCCGATTCCGCCTTCCATACAAGTGGTCATAACAACGGAAGCTGAAAGGCCAACCGTGGAATATCCCAACGTCCTAGTTTACAATCCTGAAAGTGAGCCCTCCGAAATCGTCGACGAAGCCGTACGCATAATCCAAAGCAAAGAAGCCTACAAGGAAGTAACTATCGGAATCGACCCTGGAAAAAACTTTGGCGTAGCAGTCCTCGGCGACGGCAGAATCCTGAAAAAGACCCAAAGCTTTTCCATAGAAAAAGCGGTTGACACGGTCCTGATGGAAATCAAGAAGAACCAGGCTCAAAGGCACCGTGTCAAAATTGGGAACGGAATCCCCGAACTTGCTGAGGAAATTGCAGCTCGGCTGAACACGGCATTGCCTGATGACGTGCTGATTGAGTTGGTGAGTGAAGTTGGCACAAGCATCCTGAAAAGCGACGGAACAAAAAGGAAGGCAACCGACGCAGACTCAGCCATAGAGATAGCCAGAAAAAACGGGCAGTTAAGTCCGAGAAGGAAGAATGGCTGATGTTGACTTTGGAGAAAGAGAAGACGCTGCTTGTGGACGGTCCCGCAAGAGTCCATCTGCGGTCAGGAAAAGTGTCCGTTCTCGGAGCCCAAGTAGAAAACGGAGAACAAATTGTTGTCCGCAGAGGAAAACGCATGCCCATAACGGGGTTAGTGGACTGCGAGGTGGAACTGATTCTCGGAGAAAACGCCTCCCACACAATAGTTGAGGAAAATACAATTCCATCCTCGTGGCTGCAGGCGTCTGAAAAAATATTAGCCCAAAAAGAACCCACAACCGTGCTTGTCGTCGGCAGCGTTGACTGCGGAAAAACGGGGTTCTGCACCTTCTTAGCCAACATGGCTTTTGGGAAAAAGCAAAAAATCGTTATCGTCGACGGAGACATGGGTCAATCAGACATTGGACCCCCCGGAACCGTGAGCTTCTGCGTGTTCGGTGAACCTGTTGCCGACCTTTTCAAGCTGCATTCAGAGGAATTAAAGTTCATAGGCGTCACAAGCCCATCTGGGAAGACAGATACTGTTCTGGACGCCGTTGGCTACTTGAAGCAAAAAGCGGCGGAACAGTCAGCGGACTTTATCATCGTCAATACTGACGGTTGGGTCGAGGGAGATGCAGCAACAGAGTACAAGGTGGGTCTAATCGAAAGGGTTGCCCCAGACATAATCGTTGCAGTTCAATGCGAGGACGAACTGTCCCCGATACTTAATGCGCTGAAAAATTTTCAGGTCATGGTCGTTCAATCTCCACAGATTATTAAGAAACGTGACCAAGAAACCAGAAAGCTCCTCCGCGAATCAGCATACAAAAAGTACCTTAAAGAAGCGAAGGTGCGTTCTTTCCCGTTGAGCTGGGTCGCGGTTGAAGGAGACCTGAAATTTAACGGCAACAACGGTTCGCCGCTGAAAAAGCAGATACAGAACATTATAGGAAAAGAGGTCATCTTCTGCCACGAGGAACCAGACCGCATAACCATCATGCTTGGAAAAAAAGTCTCAATGAATGAGGAACACGTGAAAAAGCTGGAGTCGGAGCTCGGCAAACACTTGTTATTTCTTCGCCGGGGAGACGAAGAGGGACTGCTAGTTGCTTTGGAAGACGCGAATGGTAAAGTTCTGGGACTAGGAACCATAGGCACTGTCGACTTCGAAAAAGGAACAATTGCACTCAACACAAGCGTTGAGGAACCCGTATCCAAAATTAGAATTGGGCAGATAAGACTTGACTCCGAAGGACACGAAATCGGTCTCGTCTTTCAGAATTCAGGTTTCAGCTGATGGACACAAGCCCCTAACTGGGCAAGCGGAATGCAAAGGCTTCAGGGCTTTACAATATTTCCGTCCCAAAGCGATGAAGAGCATGTGCACACAGAAATATTCTTTGGACGAATACAACGTCTGCAGAGACTCCCGAACCGTTTCGTAGCCACCGTTTTGGGGAACCAAATTCAACCTTTTCGAAACCCGATTAACGTGAGTGTCGACTGGCAACGTTGGCTTCCCAGCGGAAAAGAGCAGCACAATATCAGCTGTTTTGGGTCCAACGCCTGGCAGGCTCATGAGCTCAGCTCTGGCTTCTTCGATCGGTAAAACGTAGATGAAGCCGAGGGACCCATTAAATCTTTCAAGAACCAATTCAGCGACCTTTTTCAGAATTCTGGATTTGTTTCTGTAAAGCCCCGCAACCCTCAATGCGTCCTCGATTTCTGCCACTTCAGCCTCCGCCAACGATGCTGGGTTGATAGACGTTTTTCGGGAAAGGTTCAGGTAGGCTCTTCGGGTGTTCGCTTCTGCTGTGGACTGGCTTATGATTGTTCTCACCAAGACCTTAAAGGGGTCGCCTACGATGCCCCAAGGTTCAGGCGCATCAAAGTTATGTTTTAGTATCCGCAGTATCTCATTTGCTCTTTCAGCATTGCCGCTTGCCATCGATGACGCCCTTTTTGATTCATTAATACGATGACTCAAGGTTATAGAGAATTCTTTCTAGTGGTTTTTGCATCAAAGAACATTTCCTGTTGGGGTATAAGAATAAAACACTAAAATACCAATAAACAACAAGATATTGTCATCGCTACGTTTAGAGGGTTAGTGCAACATGCAGATGAGCCAATCTATGAGCAAAATCCATAATTTTCAATTACCCAAAAAAATCGTTTTCGGCGTGAAATCTTCCGAAAACGTTGGTTTGGAAGCCAAAGCCTTAGGCGGGAAAGAAGCGCTCCTCGTAACCGACGGAAACATGGAAAAGATGGGCATCTCGGGAAAAATCGAGGAAGCCCTAGTCAAAGAAGGACTAACCGTTGACGTTTTCGACGAGGTTGAACCTGAACCCGTCATGGAAATGGCTGAAACCGTAGCTGAAACTGCAAGAAAAAAACGGTACAACATCATACTAGGTATTGGCGGCGGAAGCGTTCTGGACATGGCGAAAGTCGCAGCCATGGCTCTCACGAACACGGGTTCAATGAGAAACTACGTTGGCGTGGACCTCGTGAGGAATCCAGGCGTCCCAAGCATTCTGCTGCCGACCACGTCAGGCACAGGCTCAGAGGTTACCAACGTAGCGGTTGTGACGATTACCGAGGATGAACTGAAGACGTCCATAATAAGCCCTTACATGTTCGGGCACGTGGCAATGGTTGACCCAAGCCTCACTTACAGTCTTCCTCCCCGTCTTACCGCTTCAACGGGCTTAGATGCGTTGAGCCACGCCTTGGAAGCACTCATGTCAGTTAATGCCAACCCAATCACAGACTCTTTGGCATTACAGGCCGTCAATCTTATTTTTTGTAATCTGCTCGATGCCTACAAAAGCGGGGAACCTGAAAGCAGGTATGGCATGAGCCTCGGCTCGTTAATGGCGGGAATGTCCTTTGGGAGCGCTGGCGTGTGTCTCGGCCACGCAGCTGCCTACACTTTCGCTGTGTCTCACAAAGTTACGCACGGAGTGTCATGTGGATTAGTTTTGCCTTACGTTTTCAGATTCAGTGCTCCAGCCATACCTTGGAAGCTACCTGAAGTTGCCAGAGCCATGGACCTCAACATTGAAAACTTGAAGCCTAAAGAAATGGGTTCAGTAATTTCAGATGCTGTCTTCGAGTTGATGGGCGAATTGCAGATGCCGAAGAGGCTGAGAGACTTGGGAATACCCAGAGAGGCTGTGCCCAAGCTAGCGGATAGACTTCTTACGTTTAAACGCCTGATTTTGAGAAGCCCAAGACAGCCGTCCAAAGAGGAGGCTTTGAAGCTTTTCGGGGAAATGTGGTAACTTTATAAAAGCAGAATAAAAAATCCCAAAAAGATTGCATAGTTGATGCGCATAACTATTTAATGCATTGATTTTGGGGTGATTCGTAGTAATTTTTAAGTCATGCAAGCTCAATATGAAGGTGTTTGCTTCGGAAAGGTTTGATGAGACTTGAAGGAAAACAGGCTTAGGGAAATGATGAAAAAGGGCGAACCGACCGTTGGCACCCGAATCATGATTGCGTGGCCAGGTCTGGTCGAGATGGTTGGGAACACGGGCGCCTACGATTACGTTGAGTTTCTAGGCGAGTATGGTCCCTTCGACCTTTACGACCTCGACAATTTGGCTCGGGCAGCTGAGCTGGTCGGCGTTTCGTCCATGATAAAGATTGACCAAGAACCGAGAACGTTTTTGGCTGGGAGAGCCTTGGCGGCTGGAATCCAGAACGTGCTTTTCGCCGATATCAGAACAGTAAAAGACGCTGTTGAGGCGGTGCGGGCGGTGAGGATGGAGCCAAAGGGTGTCAGCGGATTCAGGATGGACCGAAGAGTCGGGTACATAGGCTCCACGGCTAATGCGGCAGACGTTGTCAAAATGTGCGACGACGCCGTTGTCGCGTTAATGGTTGAAAAGAAACAAGCTGTAGAAAACTTGGAGGAGATTCTTTCCGTTAAAGGGGTGGACATGGTTCAGTTCGGTCCGTCCGACTACTCCGTAAGCATCGGCTTGCCTGGCGACGTAATGAATCCGAAGGTGAGGGAAGCGGAGCTCAAAACCATCAAGACTGCGTTGAAGATGAATGTGGTGCCCAGAGCCGAGATTAGCAGGCCCGAAGACGCTAAAAGGTACCTTGACCTCGGCATACGGAACTTTAGCCTAGGCACAGACGTGGGTATCTTGAACATGTACTGGAAGAATAACGGGACAGAACTGAAGAAACTTCTTTCCAAAACTTGACCTGTTTATGGCGAACTAGTAAAGGAATAATAAATACGTTGAGCTTTATCGTCAAGTGTAGGCGAGTTTACAATGTCTCAGGCAAAGATTATTCGTGAAGAAACAAAAATCGGGGACACCGTTTTCTCCGCGGTGCTAGTCGAAACCAAGAACGGCTATGTTGTGTTATTAAGCGAGGGACAGGACAACATCGGAACCTTAGCGGTTTCAATCCCCCAAACGCCGGGAATGGTTGGTCCACCGTTGTCATCCGCGCTTCTGGGCGACAGAAACGTGATGCTTGCCCGAATGTTGGCGGAACGGCTCGCCAACAGCCTGAAGAAAATGGTGCTTGTTTCGGTCTTCGTCAAGACCACTAAAGAGGCGGATGCTGGACGGACGTTCCTTAGGCTTCTCGAAAAAACCTTGAAGAAGATGGTGGCGGACAATGAGTCTCAGAAGCTTTCTTGACTGCACGGAAAAGCAGGGGCAAGTGCTTCACATTAAAGATAGTATCCACGAAACACAAGACACCATCAATCATGAACGCTTTTCCAGACGGTCCAGTCCTTTTTTTCGAGAACGTCGAAGGCTATTGGTCGCTCTTTGAGTTCAAAATTCATTTTTCGTTCATCCGTCCTCTTCATGCCAAGCAAAGTGGATATTATAAATTATGTAATGGCAGATAAAAACAAATTTTTTACCGATGTGACGCGAAAACTTCTTCTTGCCTTTTTTCAGCCACCGCAAGCAGGGCTTTGTAGTATTCTCCTGTCTCGATTTTTCTGCAGATGTTGCCTAAGGCTTCGTGGACGCTTCTGAAATACTCCCTGTCTGAGTCACTAAGTTTCCCGTTTTGAATTATCGTCACTCGGTCTTGGATGCCTAGTCCAGCTTCCCTCAGCGAAACGTAAAGGACGCGGTGTTCAACTTGAATCAGCTGCGGAAAAATGTCCTTGGCTAGCTCAACAAGGTCCTCGCCTACAGTCTGGAGCTGCGGCACACCCCAAGACAGCATATACCCTTCATATCTGGTCAAAATTTCTCTCAGCCGAATCTGAATAATGTTCAGTACTGGAAGAAACTTTTCCATGTCAACCTTCAAAATAGTAAGCTAGATAAACGTTTAAAGATTGCCCAAAAAACAAAAAAACAACCAGTCTCTAAATTAATCCGCGATAATCGCTTTTTTGCTGAATGTTTTTTAAGGTTCATAACAAATTAAAGCTGAAAAGTATGCCTCAATATGCCATTGAAACCTTTGACCTGACGAAACGGTTCAACGAACACACGGCAGTTGACCGCCTGAACCTTAAGGTCGAAGAAGGAACCGTCCACAGCCTTTTAGGACCAAATGGAGCAGGAAAGACAACCGTGCTGAACATGCTTTCAGGCATCCTTAAGCCCACAAGCGGCTCAGCCAAAATATTAGGCTACGACATTGGAAAGGAGCCTGAAAAAGCCAAAAGCTTAGTCGGCTACTTGCCTGAGGAACCTCAAATCTACGAGATACTGACGGTGAGAGAGTTTCTGAGGTTGATTGGTCGAGCTTACTCTATGCCTAAGGGTGAGCTTGAGGGACGAATCGACGAGTACTTGAAACTTTTCGACTTGAAACGTGTTGAGCAGGTCTTCTGCGGAGCCCTTTCGCATGGCATGAAGCAGCGTGTCGTGGTCTGCTCGGTTCTGATCCATGACCCCAAAGTGATTCTGTTGGATGAACCCTTCTACGGGTTGGATCCCGCATCAGGCAGGCTTTTCAAGGAGCTCCTGAGGGACAAGGCAGCGGACGGCACAACAATCCTCGTTTCAACCCACATTCTTGAGATTGCTGAAAGGTTCAGCGGTAGGGTCACGATTCTTAACGAAAGCAGGGTCGTCGCAGAAGGAACATTGGAAGAACTGAGGGAGAAGGCAGGCACCGGCGGGGACTCGTCGCTTGAGGACGTTTTTCTGGTGCTTACAGAGAGGTAGAGAGGGTTGTCTGGAAAAACGGTTCTCATGGTCAAGTATGAGTTGCTCATGCTTCGGACGTCTTTCGAACTAAACGTGAGGAAACCGAGCTACGTCGCCAGCCACATCGCTCTGTTTCTGACGTGCCTAATAATCGGGGTTTCGTTTGCTCTGACGCCTCAGTACTTGTTTCCAGACCAGAATCCGCTCGGTTCAGCCAGTTCAGATGTCGTTGCCCGAAACGTTTTGAGCGCGTTTTTCGCTTTGATGCTGCTTTATACAATTCTTCGAGGCGTCTTCAGCAAGGGAGTCCGCAACTACATGACGCGGGCGGATGCTGACTTCTTAGCTTTTACCCCAGTTAATCCAAGGTCGCTTGTCACGGCGAAATGCGCGAAAGCACTTGTTTCCAGAATTTCTTTGACTTTCCTTGCGTTTTTTATTATGTTTCCTGTTTCTTTGACTTTGGGGACGCCGCTGCTTCTGTTTTTCGCGGCATTATTGTCGTTTACTCTTTACTTCGAGTTTCTTCAGGCTGCCAGCATAGCAATCCAGTCAGTCTCAGATGTTGCACGACTAAAGCTTCCCTCCAGAATAAAATTCGTATTAAAAATTTCTGTAGTCGCAGCGTCAGTAGCAGTCATAATCTTGGCGACATTGAACCCGTATTTTCCGATCCAACAATACATGGCGGTTTTTGGCCAAGCCGCTGAAAACCTTTGGGTCAACCTTCCAAGCTCAATCGCTGCTTCCTCTATTGTGAAGCTGATGTTTGGAAACTCAGAAACGTTGGCTCAAGACGCCCTTTTTTTGGCAGCCTTCATCGGCGTTTCCTTGGTCGCCACGCACTTTTCTTTGGGACCGTTTCATCCTGAACAGCTCTTGCCAATTCCCTCGCCTGTTGGGATGCAGAACCCGTTTGGGCTCCGCGTCGAAAAGCTCATCGAAGACAGGTTCAGCTGGCAAAAGCCTTCCCAGATCGTGTTTTTGAAGGACTTGAAGTTGACTTTAAGGGGAGCCTTGATTGATTTCTCGCTGTTGAACTTCATTCTGATGTACGGGGTTTCGTTTGCAGCGTGGTTCCTCCTCGAATCGGTTCTGCCCATTCAAGCAATTCCCGATTTTGAGGAGCTTCTGGGACCGCTGAGAATATTCGTCAAGGAGTTTGTTCTCATCCTTGCCCTCATGCCGTTCATCCCTTCCCTAACGTCGTTCAGCCGCGAAATGAGCAAAATCTGGATTCTTAAATCCTTTCCTTTCAAGAGCCGCTCGTCAGCTAACGGAAAATTCTTGTTCGCGTTGACCATTTCAGCTGTTTCGCTTGCTCCCATGGCTTTGGTGGCTGGGTGGGTTTTCAGAGTCTCCTTCTCAGAGTGGATGCTCGGCGTGCTTCTTCCCTTCATCCTCCTAATCGCAAACTCGTTCGGCGTCCTAATCGGCGCCTACATGCCTCCATACGATCTAAGCAACCAGATTTCGCTCAAGTCAGCAAGCGCCTTTTTCATTTCGCTGATAATTTTGTTGTCGCCCTTCATTTTCGTCGTCTCCGTTAATTCAGTACTATTCCAAGCAGTCATCATTGCAGCGATTGCGGTATACTCGTTGTTGGCGACAAATCTTTTCCTCAAGGCAGCAAGCAGAGGATTCGACAAAATGGAACTGAAAAAGGTTCTTCCCCGCAACCCGCGCCTAGAACAATCTACAATCGACAACCGTTAACTGGCGAACTTGGCATCGTTCTAGAAAGCAGTTTTCTTGCCGAAGAAGGGAAGCCTCTTTCTCCGCAGGGTCTTCATCATTCTTTTAGCCATAGTGTATTGCTGAAGCAAGGTTTTCACGTCCTTCTCCGTCGTGCCTGAGCCTCGGGCGACCCGCCTAATCCTCGACGAGCTCAGAATCTTGGGCTCCTCCCTTTCGTCAGGCGTCATGGACTGGATGATTACGCGCCACTTCTTCATCTGGTCCTCTGCGACGTTCATCTTGTCGGTCGGAATCTCGTAGCCGAACCCTGGCACCATCTTCAGAATCTTGTCCAGCGGACCCATGCTCCGCATAGCCTCGAACTGCTCGTACATGTCAGCCAGCGTGAACTTTCCGCTGAGAATGGCTTTCGCCTTCTTTTCGGGAACCTTGATTTCGGCTTCTTTGACCTTCTCGATGAGGCTTTGCAGGTCGCCCATGCCCAAGAGCCTTCCGACGAACCGCGGCGGGTCAAAGGGTTCGATGGCGTCGGTTTTTTCGCCTGTGCCCAAAAACTTTATTGGCACGCCTGTGGCTGCGACGGCTGAGAGGGCTCCTCCTCCGCGGGCTGAGCCGTCAAGTTTCGCGACGACGATTGAGCCTAAGGGTGTGGCTTTGTGGAAGGCTTCGGCTTGGACGGCTGCCTGTTGCCCGATTGTTCCGTCTATGACCATGATGACCTCGTCGGGCTGCACCGTCTTCTCGAGCGTTCTCATCTCTTTAATGAGGCTTTCTTCGTCCTTATGCCTGCCCGCGGTGTCGACGATGACTATGTCGTAGTCTTGGAACCGTTTGAGACCCTCAGCCGCAACCTTGGCAGCGTTCTTTTCCTTCTCGTCGCCATAGATTGGCACGTTGATCTGTTCTGCGAGCTGCCGGAGCTGAGCAAAGGCGCCAGCCCTGAAAGTGTCGGTGCACACAAGCGCAGTTTTGTGTCCACGCTTCTGTAGATACCTTGCTAGCTTAGCGGTTGTGGTCGTTTTTCCTGAGCCTTGGATTCCGACAAGCATGAAAATGGTTCTTTTTCCCGGCTTCACCCCTAGCGGAACGGGTTTTTCGCCTAGAAACCGGGTTATCTCTTCGTAGACGACTTTTATGACGTGTTCTCTTCTCGGAATTCCCGGAGGAACCTTTTCCTGAAGCGCACGTTCCTCTATCCTTTTCGAAAGGTCCAGGACGAGCTTAACGTTCACGTCAGCCTGCAGCAGCGACCTTTGCAGGTCATGGACGAGCTCCTTAACGGTTGCCTCGTCGACAACGGAGACTCTGAGGAGCTTCTTCAACGAATCGTAAAGCGACGAACCCAGACCTTCCAAAACCAATCTGGTGCAACCAACCAAAGGATACTTACAATCGGACTTTAAACTCGTTTAGTGAATCACTAGTGGAGAGCATGCCAATAAATCTATCTTTAAAAGACACCCCTTTTTCAGGGAAGTTTCTGGCAGCTGGGGCAATAGTATGCTGCTCCGCCAAGGTATTGCATCTTTTCGATGGGTGTTCCGCATTCGGGACACGGCTTACCCACCTGTCTGCTGTCAAGAATTCTCTTGTATTTTCCGGGACCGTTGTAAAGGTCGAATTCGGTGTCTCTGCCACCTAGTTCCACTGCCTGTTTCAAGGTTTCTCTGACTGCCTTGTGGAGCGCCTTCTTTTCTTTGTCGGTGAGGTCTACGCATCTTTTCCTAGGGTGAACCTTAGCCCTGAAAAGGATGTCCTGAAGGTAGCCGTTGCCGACTCCCCAGATGCCGGGTTTACTGATTATAAAGTATTTGATGCTTCTGGAATCCTCCTTTTCGAGCTCTCCGAAAAGCATTTGAAGGTACTCGAACGTGAACTCGCCGCTCACGGGAGAAACCGCCTTCCTGCCAAGATGATACCCCCGTTTTCCCTCAATTTCGGACTGGTGAAAGAGCTGGGCAAACCCCCATCCCTGAACAGTGACCGTGAGGTACGTGCCGTCCTCAAAACGTAGCAGAAGCTGGTGCTTTTTTGGCAGCGTGCTCTCGTTTTGGTGAAACAGTATTCTTTCTCCGCCCCAACCAAGCACCAGCACGTAGTCGGGCTCCACCGAAGCCCAAATCTGGGAACCTTGTTCAACTGCAGGTCCCATCATTTTGCCTTTAAGGATAGATTCGTATTCTTCTGGTGGACGGTTGTAGAACGCGAATTTGTGCGGCGAATTTCCGCGGATGCCGGACTCGACCTTTTTTCCTTTTAGCTCCTCAGTCATTTGGCGGGTAATTGTTGTTGCTTCAGGAAGTTCGATCATTTTCGTTTTTTCCTTATTTCTTATTTTTTATTCTTTTCTTTATTTTATCTTTTTTTACACTGGAAAATTCCTGTATTTAGTTCTAGGGGGTTAAGGTTTATCAATGTTTCAAACATTCTATCGCTTAAGGTGAACGTTTACAATGAAGCCCATTGATTTGAGAAGCGACACGGTTACTCTGCCGACTGAGGAGATGCTCGAAGCCATCAGGCACGCGGAGCTCGGCGACGACGTTTATGGCGAGGACCCGACGGTTAACCAGCTCGAAGAAATGGCAGCAAAAAAAATGGGTAAAGAAGCAGCCATACTTGTTCCAAGCGGGACGATGGCGAACCTCGTCTCTGTGTTGAGCAACACGAAGCGGGGAGACAGCGCAGTGCTGGAAGCGGACTCGCACATCTACTGGTACGAGCTGGGCGGAATCTCAGCCGTCGCAGGAGTCCTGCCTTTGCCTGTCAAAGGAACAATGGGCATCCTTGACCCTCTGGACGTCGAGGCTGCGATCAGACCTAAAGGCTTGCATTCGGCTAGGACGACGCTTGTTTGCATAGAGAACACGCACAACAGGGCTGGAGGCACAATCGTCACCCCGTCTCAGATTGAAGCGATAAGCAGAATCGCCAAAAAGCATAAGCTAAGGCTTTACATGGACGGAGCCCGAATTTTCAACGCCGCAGTCGCCTTGAAGGTTGATGTGCAGCAGTTCACGAGGCACGTCGACAACTTGATGTTCTGCCTCTCAAAGGGACTTAGCTGCCCCATAGGCTCCCTCGTAGTAGGCACCGAAGAACACGTCCAGAAAGCCCGAAGAGCCAGAAAAATTTTGGGCGGAGGAATGCGGCAAGCAGGCGTCATAGCAGCCCCAGGTATTATCGCGCTGGAAACGATGATTGACCGTTTAGAGGATGACCACCGCAATGCCCGTTTGCTGGCTGAGGGATTGTCGAAGATGGAGGGAGTCAAGGTGGATATGAAGACCGTTCAGACCAACATGGCAATGTTCGATGTGGACGGTTTAGGAGTCAAAGCCGACGTTTTCGTGAAGAATCTAAGGGAACACGGCGTCCTCGCGGGGAACATGAGCAGAACAAGGGTCAGAATGGTTACGCACCGAGGCATCGAAAAAGAAGACGTCGAAAAAGCGTTGACAGCAATCGAAGAAACAATAAGAGAACTGCGAACAAAGACTAGTTGAAAACCACGGGACTCTATTACTTTACACGCATGACTCTGGTTTTGCCTAGGATGTTCCAGTACTCGACTTCTACGCCTTCGGCTATGCGGTGTTTAATGTCTTCGTCGTCTGGGAGAGGAGCCTCAAAAATCTCGTACGTCTCCATGTCCATTATCTGCAGGGCATTGGGGAGGATGGCAATTAGCTGACCCGTCTTTTTCTCGATCATAGGCATGTCGACCTTGGCGTCCACGGGCTTGACGAAGCTGCGTTTGAGGTTGTCGAAGACCCCCATTGCGACGATACGCGCTTTTGCTGCACCGTGTTTTCCAGGCTTCGACTTCGTAACTTCCACTATTCGGCACGCTATGTCATCGACAATGACGTAGCTTCCTGTTTTCAAGCTTCCAACTTCCACGGGTCTGCTCATAACCTTCGTCCTCAAAGTAAAGTAAAACCATAATCTTTTACATACGAACGCTTAATTACTATAATAACTTTCCGCCCACAACGTTGAGGCGCATGCAAAATTGACAAAAAACGTCGGCATAGTAGCCCGAACAGACCGCAAGGAAGCAATAAACTTAGCGTCTGAGCTCGCAGCAAAATTCGGAAACGAAGGATTCAACATCCTCGCGGAGCCAAACCTAGCGAAGCGCCTAAACTGGGCTGAAAACTCTGTTCCCATCGAGAACATGAAGGCAAACTTGATAGTCACGATTGGCGGAGATGGCACAATACTGAGGACGTGCCTCAGACTTCCGAAGCCTGAACCCCCAATATTAGCCATCGACATGGGCGTCCGCGGGTTTCTCACCGAAATCCCGCCTGAAAAGGCGCTTGACGCCGTAGACAGGTACCTGAAAGGAACTTACACGGTTGAGCGGTACAGCAAGCTCGCCTCCTACATAGGCGAAACTAGGCTCCCAGACGCGCTGAACGAAGTTTTTGTCACATCCCGTTACTTGGCGAAGCTGCTTCACGTCAGAATATGGAAGGACGACAAGCCTGTGGCAGACTGCCGAGCCGACGGGGTCATCGTGTCGTCTCAAGTTGGGTCCACGGGATACACGTTCTCCGCGGGCGGTCCCATTCTTGACCCTGAGCTCGAAGCTTTCGTTTTGACTCCCGTTTGCCCAATTACGTTCATGCGTCCAATCGTCTTTTCTTCAGGTTCGCAAGTGACCGTGGAGCTGCTTGACCCTAAAATGGCAAGGGTCGTAATTGACGGCGACTACCAGAAACCCGTGAACCCGAAAACGCACTCGGTTCTCGTGAAGAAGTCGGAGCACGAGTCTTCCTTCATACGGTTTGATGGTCACTTCTACCAGCGTTTGAAGGCTAGGCTGCTCTTTTCGAAAGAGGAAGGCTGCGAGAATGGGTAGCCGAAGAACCCTCGTCTTGGACACTTCAGCTTTTATCGCTGGCTTTAATTCTTCTGCGGTTGACTGCGACCTTTACTCGGTACCAGAGGTAGAAGGCGAACTCACTAGAGATGATTTACTTAAAGTCAGGTTTCAAGCAGCCGTTGAATCTGGGAAACTTAGGATTCTTTCACCCGATGCCCGCTATTTAGGTGCTGTTAGAGAGGCTTCGAAGGAGATGGGGGACACGCGTTACCTTTCAGAAGCTGACATGCACGTAATCGCCTTAGCGGCGCAGCTCAAAGACGAGGAACGTTCACCAACGATTGTTACTGACGATTATTCCATCCAGAACATGGCAACAAAAATCGGCGTCAACTTCACCTCGTTAGCAACCTTCGGCATCCGATATCAACTGCAATGGTTGCTGTATTGCCCAGGGTGCCGACGAAAATACCCATCGGACTACAAACACAGAGACTGCGAAATATGCGGAACCCGCCTAAAAAGAAAGCCTCAAACAAAAAAACCAGCCAACGAACAAGCATAAACCAGCTGAAAGGAAAGAATTTCGCGGAAATCGTTTTTTTAGTATTCATTAACTAAAAGTCTAGACGTAAAAACGAATTCCGGGAAACCCAAGCTGCCGGGGAGATGAGAAGGGGGTATATTTAGACAGGTTGAGCTTCCCGGAGATTTATCTTCTGCATTTTCTCTATTATAAATTTTTCGATGTTATATTTCTGATGTTTGTGTCCTTTTTTCGGTTTACGACGTTTTTCGATAGATTTAACAATGTCTGATGGCTAACAAGGGTCATAGAAGCTGACTTCATAAAGACGTGAAGGTTGCCGTTGGTTGAAAATTCTTCGTAGCGACGTTAAGCACGGCACGGTTGCGGTGCTGCCTGAGGTACTCGACGACTTTTGGGTACTGTACAACGTCATCAAAAGGGGCGACAGAGTCTACGCCCACACCACGAGGGAAGTCAGGTTCGGAGACCGCTACGATAAACCCGAGAAGGGAAAGCGAATTACAGTTTTTCTCGGCGTCTCCATAGAAGACGTAACATGGGACCGCTACCTAAACCGATTGCGGGTTCACGGAATCATCTGCGAAGCTCCCCCAGACGTTGGACCGGGGTCCCGTCATACCTTGAACGTGACTTTGAACAAGCCTTTAACGATTGTTAAGGACAAATGGATGAAGTACGAGCTCGACCAGCTAAAAAGGGCAACAGAAACTGGGGCTCCGCCGATCGCCGTGATAGTTGTCGACGACGAGGGATACTGCGTCGCAGTTCTGAGAGGCTTCGGGTTCGACACGAAAGCGGAGGAAACCATTAGTTTGCCCGGTAAACGCATGGCGGACGAAAGGACGAGGAGCCTTCAGGAACTCTTCAAATCCGCGTCCAAGACCCTCGAGACTCTCATGTCTGAACACAAAATGTCGATTGTTGTGCTCGGGGTAGGCTTCGTCAAGAACCAGTTCATCAAGTTCTTGGAAGACAACAAGCCTGAACTCCGCAAAACAGTGGTCGACGTGAAGAGCGTCAACAGCACAGGCAAGTCGGGAATCAACGAGGCTTTACGGTCAGGAGTATTAGGCAAAGCCCTAAAGCACGTCCGCATCGCCGAGGAATCTGAAGCCGTGGAGGAGGTTCTGGAAAGGCTTGGAAAGGAAAACGCGAACGTCACCTACGGGTCTGCGGAAGTCGAAAAAGCCAACAGCTTTGGCGCCGTGGACAGATTGTTGCTTGCGGATGTTAAGTTGAGAGAAGCTTCAGGCGAGGAAAGGCAAGTTCTAGAAAAGCTGATGCGAGACGTTGAAAACAAGGGGGGAAGAGTCATCGTAATCAGCACCGAGCACGAGGCAGGAATAAAACTCAACTCGCTCGGAGGCATAGCGGCGCTGTTAAGGTTCTACATAAATTAGTCAAGAATCTGTTCAGGGCTTTTTTATTGCGTCAATTATCTTTTTTTCAGCGAAATTTGCCAATTTTTGTAGTGCTTCTTGGGTTTTCGCTTCCACCGTCAGTCTGACCAGCGGCTGCGTGTTGGAGGGTCTTATGAGGAACCAGCCTTCATCTTCAATGACTTTAACCCCGTCAATGGTAACCGTTTCATAACCCATACTCATAAATTCTTTAGCCAGTTTCTCGACTATCAGAAACTTCTTTTCTTCAGCGCACTCGTAACTTTTGCCTGGAATCCTAGGATACTTGGGCAGAGAGTCCACGATCTCCGAGAATCTCTGTCCTCTTTTCGAAAGAACCTCGGCAACCTTGAGACACGTGAACATGGCGTCGTCGAAGCCGTAAACATCCATAAAATAGAAGTGGCCGCTTGTTTCCCCGCCGAACACAGCCTTCTCCTTAAGCATCTTGTCCGCAATGTAAGTGTGCCCGACTCGGCTGAGCACGGGCTTACCGCCGTAGGCTTCGATTGTTTCCTCTACAGCCAGCGAACAGCTAACCTCGTACACGACGGCGGCGCCTTTCCGCCTTTCAAGGTAGTGTTCCGTAAGTAGTAGAAAAATGTCTGTGCTTGAAACCATGCGCCCCTTGTCGTCTACGAACACGGCTCGGTCACCGTCCCCGTCGAAGCCTACGCCAAAGTCAGCTTTCTTCCTGTGAACCAGCCGCTTGACCTCAGACAGGGTTTCCTCGTTCGGCTCCGGTGAATGAGCTGGAAAGGTTCCGTCAGGTTCAGCGTTAATGGCATCCACGTTTATCCCTGTTTTCTGGAAAAGGATTGGCGTCAGCAGGGAGCATGAGCCGTTTCCCGGGTCTACGACAATGCTCAGTTCACGTTCGATTTTTACTTTTTCCGAAACGTAGTCTATGTAGTCCGAGATTGCGTTAGGTTTTTGCTGAAGATGTCCTCGAGGTGCAGGTTCGAATTTTCCTTTTATTGCGATGTCTCTCAGGGTTTCCATGCCCATGCCCATGCTTATGAAGCTGTTTCCCGCCCAGATTTTGAGCCCGTTCCACTCAGGCGGGTTGTGGGAAGCAGTAACCATGACGCCGCCATCCTTTTCATAGTGCACTGAAGCCCAGTTAAGCAGGGGAGTTGTCACCGTCCCGATGTCTTCAACGTTGAGTCCCCCAGAAAGCATTCCTTCGGAAACAGCTTTGCCTAAAGAGTTGCTGCTCATCCTGACGTCTTTGCCTACGAGCATCGTTTTTTGTTCGTCGCCAGCGTATGCTGCGAGTGCCCTACCGATTGTTTGGAAGGCGTTTTCTGTGATTTCCTTTCCGTAGACGCCTCGGATGTCATACGCCCTAAAAATGCCTTCTGAAATCATGCAACAAACTTCCAAGGTTATTCTACGTTAAGGTAAACTATTAAAATTTCCGCACATAAGAATTAAGATTGGAATCGCTGGTGTTGGATAATGGAAATAACTGAAACGGTCACGGCGTACGGGCACAGTCTCGTCCAAGCGACCCACAGAACAACCTTAGAGGTAACAAAAGACTCGCATCTGACAAAGAAGGGAGACTGCATAATCGCGGTGAAGGCTGACAAAAGCCTCATGGACCTGAGCCGAAACTTCAAAGAAGCAGCGAGAACCCCAAAAGCGAAGATTACAGTTACAATCGAAGCTGGAGAAATAAAGGAAACCGTTACAGCCAACGGCGACGTGGGCTTGCTGTTCAACCATCCGACAGACATGGTTGTGAGAAAAAGCAGCTACGTATGCAGCCGAACGTTGGCTGTTAAAGCCGACAAAGCCGCACACGACCTTTCCAGAAAACTCGTCGAAAAACTCAAAGACCCAGACCAAAAAGTCAAGATAACGTTAACCGTGAACGTTCCAGAATAGAACGAGGACCTTTCAATCGACAGTTGCGTCAACGACAACTTGCCACTTGAACGGAGCGACCTCTCGAACGGTTCTTGCTGACAGAAATCCGCTAATGTTGCGTCCAGTTTTACTCACAGCCTCAGTCAGATGTTTTTTCGCTTCTTCCGTCGCGTTCGCTCCCTCCGAAAACTCGTAATAATGGATGATTCCGCCTTCGGGCTTGAGAGCTTCGCAGGCAACGTCCACGTATTCCACGGCTCTTTCCGGGAGGTTCATTATCACGCGGTCGGCGGCTCCACGCAGCTTCCCTTTTACGACCTTTCTTGCGTCGCCAAGAACGGGCACAACTTTTTCCAGAACGCCGTTAGCGGTCACGTTCTTTTCCAAAAATCGGACTGCGTCTGGGTTCACGTCAACCGCGTAAACCTTTACATCATTGCGTAGTTTGGCTATTAATACGGAAAATGGTCCAACTCCTGCGAACATGTCGATTACGGTTTCGTTTTCTTTAGCCTGCGAGGCGACCCTTTTGTGCTCGTGAGATAGCCTTGGCGAAAAGTATACTTTGCTTAAATCAACAAAATACCTGCACCCGTGCTCCCTGTGAACAGTCTCCGTATTAGGCAATCCTGCGATTACCTCGTATTCCCTTAATCGGCATATTCCTTCTACCGCTCCAGATTTCGCCAGCACCGTCCGAACGGTTTTGTGGGCTTCGAGGATTGCTTCGCCGACGACGGTTTTGTATTCAGACAACTCAACGGGGATTTCCACGACAGCTATTTCGCCCACGAAGTCTATGGCGTGAGGGAAACTTGCCCGAAGATTGGGAGGCAACCGTTCAGCAGCAACGTCAAGGGCACTTTTTGGGCGCTTATCTTGAACGTCGAAATCGTGGACGACAATTTCGAAGGCAACAGAATCCTTCCTAATTTCTTCAACGTGCCCAGAATCTGGTTTCTTGACCACGGGAATAAGCAGAGAACCATTTTCAGGGACGATTTTAAGGTTTTTGTCAAGTAAGCCCAAACTGGCAACTAGTCGGATTGCTTTTTCGCCCTGTTTTTTCGGTACTTTTAGGGCATAAGCCTTTGTTTTTGTTTGTTGACCCATGAAACGGTTCGTTTCTCCTTGATTGCGCAGATTCATTTTTCAAATGACTACGTTTGTCTGTCAGCTTTATGCTTTTTCCACGATTTTTCGGATTTTCACTTGCTTTCTGATTCCTAGTCCTTGTTCTTCGAGAATCTTTTTCACGTTGGATTCAGTTACCGCGGTCGTTGTTCCAACCTTCGTGACGCACGATGCTCCGGCGGCTTCGCCTTCCAACAAAATCTGGATTAACTCTTCGGTTGAAAAGTCGGATAACCCGCGCCTTTTTTTACTCATTGCCTTAATCAGTCCTTTTATCATGCCTGAGCATAGGGCGTCTCCTGCACCCGTAGGGTCCACCACGGGCACTTTGAAGGTTGGCATTTCAAAAAAAGTGTTCCGAGTTTCAGCGATGAGCCCTCTTTCGCCCATGCTTATGACTACGAGCTCAACGCCCATGCGGATGAGAGCCTCCGCTGCTTCGTGGGGGTCACCCATTCCTGTCATGCCTTTGGCTTCGTCTTGGTTACAGTGAAAAATGTCAACAAACTTGAAAGACGGAAAAATAAGGCTCCAATCTCGCTTGTACGGTTTCACCGCGTCCACGAAAGTCAGGCACCCGTAACTTTTGGCTTTCTCCAGAACCATCGGTAGCTTCTCGTCGAATTTTCCCGTGATGCCAACTCCGCCCACGTACAATAATGCGGGTTTCTCTTTTTCCAAGACGGAAAGGACATGGCTTGTGCTAAGGTGCCAGTTGGCTCCGATGTCGGTGTGGAACCGCCTGTCCTCGCCTGAAACCACGAGCACAATGGTTTTTGAGGTGCCCGCTTCCTTGACTCTCTGCAGGTGCGTGACTATCCCGTGTTTTTTCAGTAGGCTTTCTAAGAAATCTCCGAACACGTCTTCCCCGACCACGCTGACGCAGCTAACCTCACCCTCGGGTAAGCCAAGCTTCCTTAGGTTGACCGAAACGTTGCCCGAATGCCCGCCCATGTGCACCTCGATTCCCTTCGGCGAAAACGTGAGCTCGCCCGGCTCTGAAACTTTCGGCAAATTCGCCGCGATGATGTCCACCACGATGATGCCGACACACGTAACCAGCAAACCGTAATTCTCCTTTTTGTCTCTCTAGAATAATTGGGTTAAAATCATTTATCGTTTTCCAGAAAGAACATGGCGCAAGCAAGCATAAAGGTTTACCTTCGCTCATGAAACATGTAAGTTTTGGATGGTAGGTTTAGTTGTAATCGTAGAAGCTAACTTTCATAAATTGGAAGCCTAGAAATTGTTAGAATCTTATGTTTTTAGTAGTCTGTCCAGCCTTCGAGCGCCATTTTTGCGTAGCCACGAATGTAGGCTCGGGTGCGGGCTACGTCCTCTTTTTTGTTCAGGGCTCTCAATTTTTCTTTGCCCTCTGGGCTTTGAGCGATTTCGAGGCTTTTTTTGAGTATACCATCGTCTAGCTCGCCTTCTTTCGAAACGGCACCAACGTTCTCTTCGAGTTCAGCCATAGTGTTGGTTCCAGGCACAATCGTGCTTACCTCGGGCGACTTCAGTATCCACCTCAAAGCTGTCTGGGCGGGCGAAAAAACGCTTGCCTCGTAATCTTCTGGGCAGAAGTTCGTGAAGGATAAACCGTAATACGGCCAGCAGAAGGGCTTCATGACGACTATGCCGACGTCCAACGCTTTGCAGAGCGGAAACAGGATTTTGGCTTCTTGGCGGTGGAAGTTGTACGGGACCATGATGGAGTCGAAGCAGTCGAACTTCCGAATTAGCTCAGCGATGAAGCTGAGCCTGTGGTCGGCGGCGCCGATGGCTCGGATTTTTCCTTGGCTCCTAGCCTCTTTCAGCACGTCAATGACGAATTCGAACCTTTCCCGCGAATACCCCTCTGACACCCCGTGGACGTTGAAAACGTCGATGCGCATGGTTCCGAGGACATTAAGCCTCTCGTTGATTGCCTCCAGTATTGTGTCCCTCCATTTAGCTCTTGGAACCGTATTCAGTCTAGCAACGGGAGTCATCATCTCAGCAGCTATGTGAACCTCGTTTCTTCTGCCAAGCGTCTTCAGGCTTAAACCCAGCGATTGGCACTCTTCGATCAGTCCAGTGTCGAAATAGTTTACTCCCGCGTTGATGGCATATTCGATGAGCTTGGTCCTCGGCGATTGGGTAGTAACGAGTTCATCGTGCCCCACGGGTTTTTCAGCTTTCCTTTCAGGGAAATGGTAGGGGTTAAGGAAACGGGCGTATTCGTGTCCCCCCAGCCCAAGTTCCGAAACCTTGAATCCCGTTCTGCCTAAGATACGGTATTTCATGACAAATGTTCCCTCGTCACGCATCCATCGATGGATAATTGTTCATATTTACGCGAATGTTGCTTATGGATTTACTTCTTCCAAAGGCTAATAATTGGCGTTTTTCTTTCTGAGGCATAAATACTCATATCGACAATTTTTCAAATATCGCTGAGATTGTTTAAGCAGTGAGTAGGCATAATGAAGATAAAAAATGCATTTAGTTACGGGTGAAAAGTTTGAAAACAACCGTTAAAGAAGAAAAAAGGCAGTCAAGTTCCATTAAGGTAAGTGAGAACGGCAGATATTTTGTTGATTCTGGAGGCAAACCCGTCTTCTGGCTGGGCACAACGCAATGGCAAATCTTCAGGGAACACCCGTTGGCGGAGGCTGAGTTGATCCTTGAAAAGACGAAGAAGAACGGATTTAGCTTCGTCCAAACAATGCTCTTAGGCGTAGGCGACGGCACCGAGCCCAACGTTTACGGCGAGACTCCGTGGAAAAACGGTGACCCTGCGACGCCGAATGAAGCATTTTTCGAGCACGTGGACTCCGTGGTTCAGTCTGCCCACAAAAAAGGGCTTGTCCTCGTGGCTGGGATTTACCATCAAACGATGGGCAACCGCGTGAACATCAAGAACGCTCGAAAGTGGGCACATTGGGTCGCTGAACGTTACAGGGATGCGCCGAACCTTGTTTGGTCGATGTATCCGAAAGCTGAGCCAGAATATACTCTGCTCATGAGGGAGCTGGCTGCGGGGCTTCAGCAGGGCGACGGAGGCTTCCACTTGATCACCGTTCATCCTGATCCTTCGCCGACTTCGTCAAGTACCCACCTGCATGATGAGGGCTGGCTGGCTTTCAATTCGATGCAGCCATGGAGGTACATTGAATTAATGTATTCCATGATCGCCCACGACTACGGTCTGGAGCCCGCGAAGCCCGCGGTTATGGCGGAGGGCGCCTACGAGCAGGGCACAGAGTACGGGTTCGACGTTACGCCGTTGTGGGTCCGCAGGCAAGCCTACTATTCGTACTTGGCTGGCGCACACCACGGCTACGGGCACAACGACAGCTGGCGCATGCTTCCAACGTGGAAAGAGGCTTTGGACGCACCCGGCGCCAGACAGATGGGCATATTAAAAAAAGTTTTCCTTGGCCTTGAAGAATGGTGGAACCTTGTCCCTGACCAAACAATCCTTGCAAGCGGCGGACAAACCGATGGCAGACTGCTGAACCTCGCTGCACGCCATTGTTGCGGAAGGTGGGTAATAGCATATTTTGCTGACAGAGCCTCGTTCAAAGTCGACATGGGAAAGGTTACGGCGGGAAACAAGGCTGAAGCGTTCTGGATTGACCCGAGAAACGGCGAATCGACGCCGACGGGCAGCTTCTCAACCAAGGGTATAAAATCATTTTCGACTCCCGATGGATGGGAAGACTCGTTGTTTTTGCTGAAAGCAAAGGACTGAGGGTATAGATTAAAAATAAAGCTCAACGAAAACATGGGATTATTCCGAGTATCCCAGAAAAAATTTATCTTCTTTTGACATTATTATTGTAGGGTAGGAGCGTGAATTGTTGAAGGTAGTTGCGGTCCAGTCAAGCCCAAACGTGGATGGGTTGACGTGTCAGCTGGCTAAAGCTGTTTTAGATGGTGCCGAAAGCGGAGGCGCGGAAACAGAATTAGTACACTTGAACAAGCTGGAAATTGGTTCCTGCATGGCTCATGACCGAGGGTGGGGAACGTGCCGAACTGAAGGAAAATGTATGATGCAGGATGACTTCCAAGGCTTAAGGGAAAAAATCAACGAGGCGGATGCGCTTGTGTTCAGCACCCCCGTCTATTTCGGCGACCTAAGCGAGTCCGCTAAACGGTTCCTTGACAGGTGGCGCAGATGCGAATTCAGCAATCGCGAAGCCAGTCCCCTGAGGGGAAAACTTGTAGTCGGAATAGCTTCAGCCGGAGGGTCAGGCGGAGGAGCAGTGAACGCCCTGCGTAATCTGGAAAACTACTTGTGGTGGCTGCAATTCACGATTTTTGACCTTGTTCCCGTAACCAGAATGTCGAAGGAACATAAGCTCGACATGCTAAAGGCAGCAGGCAAGAAGCTAACAACACAAAAGTAACTGCGCCATTCCTTTTTTGGCAAAAGGATGTTTTGGTTTGCCTGAACTTCCCGAGATTAGGGTCATTGCAGCCCAGATGAATAAGGAACTTTTCGGAAAACGGGTCGCTGAAGCCGAGTCGAGGCAGCCGAAGAACCTTAACGTGCCTATGGAGGACTTCGTTGAGGCTGTTAGGGGCAAAACCATCAGCAACGTTGCGGGCAGGGGCAAGTGGATATTCGTGAAGCTTGAACCCGCGTATTTTTTGCTCATTAACCTTGGAATGTACGGCGAACTACTATACTACGTGAAGGGGCAGAAGCTTCC
>CAZRIK010000014.1:0-28708 GCA_964600125.1 uncultured Candidatus Bathyarchaeia archaeon | reverse complement strand
AGACACGGAAGTCTGCTACAGGGAAATACGCGAAACAAAGACGAAAGTCGAAGAACCCGACTATTGCGAAATTTTCTTGGACCTCGAGAAGGCGCCGGGAGGCTATTACTGGATTTTCCCAGAGGGCGAAACGAAAGTTAACGTTGGACTCGGAGTCGCAGCTGTGAAGGGGCACCCGAACCCAAAGGACCTCTTGTACAAACATGTTCTCTCGACGCCCATGTTCGAGGGCTCAACCGTTGTTCATGGCGGAGGAGGCATAGTCCCAACAAGGAGACCCCTCTATTCATTCGTCGGGAATGGCGTAGTCCTCGTCGGCGACACGGGCTGCCAAGTTAACCCCATTCATGGCGGAGGAATCGGTCCCTCGATGATGGGCGGAAAAATAGCTGCTGAAGTCATAGCCGAAGTCCTTGAAAAAGGTCAGCCAACGCGCGAATCTCTGTGGCTAGTTAACGTCCGTTTCATGAACGGCTACGGCGGCAAGCAGGCGGGACTGGACGTTTTCCGACTGTTCCTCCAGGGACTGCCCAACGATGACCTGAACTACGGAATGAAGTATCGCCTGATCAAGGAAGAAGACATCCTAAAGGCAAGTTTAGGCGAAGATATCAGGTTGAACGTAACGGATGCAACTCGGCGAGTCTTCAACGGGCTGGGCAGGCTGTCGTTCCTGAAGGCATTGTACAGCATGGCGAAGACGGTCAAGAAGGCAAAAACATTATACAGCGAATACCCGAGTTCGCCCCAAGGGCTGCAGGAGTGGAAGACGCAGGTCACAAAGTTGTTCACGCAAACAAGTTCATAATATACTTAAAAACGCCCTTTGTGTGTTTGCGCCCCAAAACAACAGAAAAGTTGCGCCGCAAAACAGAACAGGTCCAAGACAGCAATTGTTGTTCAAACAACAAATTCTATTGTTGAACAAATCAGACCAGCCCCGAATAATTAAGTCCGCCTTGGGTAAACTGGGAACCTTAATGAGAACCTTGCCCCCTAATCCTCTTTGAGAATGAAGCATTATGAAGGTTGCCGCTTTAATCAGTGGAGGAAAAGACTCCGCGCTTGCGCTGTACCGAGCTCAGCAGTCAGGACATGACGTGAAATGTTTGGTGACGATGATTCCTCAGCGACCCGACAGCTGGATGTTCCACTACCCCAACATTCAGCTAACGGACCTCTTCGCCGAAGCCTCCGAAATGCCGCTCGTAAAAGCTGAGACGAAGGGCGAGAAAGAGAAAGAACTCGGCGACTTGGAAAATCTTCTCAGAACCATTGACGTTGAAGGCGTCGTTTCAGGCGCAATCTCGTCGCAGTACCAAAAAACGAGGGTAGACGAAATCTGCAGGAAACTCAATCTCAAGTCCATAGCTCCGCTTTGGCACGAAGACCCAGTGAAATTGCTGAACGAGATCATCGACCTCAAATTTCACGCGATAATAATAGGCGTCTATGCGCATGGTTTAGACCAGAAATGGCTCGGAAGAACCATAAACCGAGAAACGTTGAACGATCTTGTTGAGCTGAACACGAGATATCAAACATCGATCGTTGGAGAAGGAGGAGAATACGAAACCCTTGTCCTAGACGCGCCTTTTTTTAGGAAGAAGATCCAGATACGTAAAGCCCAAATATTGTGGGAAGGCAGCTCCGGATACCTGTCTGTCGAAGATGCGGAACTGCAGGATAAAACCTGTTGACGCACGCCATTTTCACAGAAAATTATTATCTATTTTTTTGGTTTTTCTGGGAACTCCATTTTTTTGTCCGAAAACGACACTTCGTCGTCGGCTTCATTCGGCGTGACAAGGCAAAGCATCACAAGGGGAACCTTACCCACGGATTCCATGTCATGCGTAGTGCCTTTCTCTGCAAAGAGGACGCTTCCGGGACCAGCAACAATTGGTTCGCCGCCGTTGAACGAAACCTTGAGTTGCCCTTCGCAAATGTACCAGATTTCATCAGCCCTCGGATGGTAATGTTTCAGGTGACCAAAATCGGGCGGCCAACAGTGGACGAGCATCCTCACGCGGGGGGTGGCGAGGACTTTTTCTCTCCAAGGCGGCTGACCCTTGCGGGCTTTAATTTCGTTTATCGTGTCGACGAGTTTGTTGTTTGCGTCTTCTGGGGCTACATACGGCAACTTGCTACACCTCACCTTCAACAAATGAGATTCACGGTCTAAATATTAAACAAAAACGCTGAATGAACATAAACTTAACGCATAAATTCTTTGGCAACAATATTTAGGCACAATACCAGAATGGATAGGAGATATTCAATGATCGTTGACGCTCACACGCATTTGGGGCAAGACACCGTTTTCGAAGAAGACTTCACGCTGGAAAGGCTCCTGAAAGGCATGGAAACAGGCAAGGTCGACGCGAGTATTGTTCAGCCAGGAACGACGTTTGACCTCAAAACCGTAAGGGAACAGCACAATGTTATCGCGGAGCTTTCGAAAAAGATGCCGAACCGAATATTCGGGATGGCGAACCCGAGTCCCCATCTTCCGACGCCAGAATACCGCAGAGAACTGGAAAGATGCGTCGACAAACTGGGCTTCGTAGCTGTCAAGCTTCATCCGCTGGCTCACGCAGTCAACCCCAACCTGTCAGTGGGACGAAAAGTGTTCCAAACTGCATCGGATTTGGGAGTCACCGTCATGGTTCACACGGGAGCCGGAGTCCCGTGGGCGCTTCCCTCAGCCATAATTCCGATAGCTCAAGAGTTTCGGAACCTGAAGATTGTTCTGGCGCACTGCGGGAGCTCGATTTTTTCGGGCGAGGCAGCTTTGGCGGCTCAGCTGTGCCCCAATGTTTACTTGGAGACGAGCTGGCTGCCGAACCTCAGCATATACAATTACTGCAAGTCCATCGGGGCAGACCGCGTCATGTTCGGTTCTGACTGTGGCGAAAACGTTGCGACGGAACTGGTGAAATACAGGACAATGGGTCTCGCTGAGGAAGAGCTGGAATGGTGCTTGGGAAAAACAGCTACAAAAGTTTTTAACTTACCCATCTAGCAACCTCAGCGTCAAATCAAAAAATGGTCACAGAAGAGTCGGAATAGAACCTATTTTATAATGAAAACAACATCTGAATAAAGCAATAGCATGATGGTGAAAAAATGAAGCTTGGCATAACGAGCTACACTTACCGTTGGGCTGTCGGTGGAGACAAAAGGTTCGGAGACTCCGTGACGATAGAGAAACCGTTGAAACCGTTTGAACTCGTACAAAAGGTCGCAGACCTCGGATTAGAGGTGGTCCAAATATGCGAGAACGTCGACCTCAACTTGTCAGACAAAGAACTTGTGAAGATTGGCAAGACCGCGGACGACCTTGACATAAAATTAGAACTGGGCGCTGCGGGATTGGACATGCCTGTTCTGAAAAAATGCGTGAAAATGGCTGAACTGTCGCACGCTCAATTAGTGCGAGTTTACCCAGCGGAGAAAGAGCCTGCATCGAAGATTGTTAAGAGAATACGCAGTTTTCTGCCCATCCTTCAAACGAAAGACCTGATGTTGGCTGTTGAAAACAGCAGCCTCTGGCTCTATGCCAGCCAAGAGCTTGCGGAGATTTTCGAGAAGGTGAACAGCCCGTTCTTCGGAGCCTGCGTCGACGTCGTAAACTCCACGGGGCTTCTGGAAAAGCCGCTTGAAACTGTCAAGATTCTTGCGCCATACGCAATGTGCCTTCACCTAAAGGATTACCGCATACAACGCAGGGAAGTAAGCGGATTCATGATCTTCGGCGTGCCGTTGGGAACAGGAATGCTTGATGTAAAGGCTGTGCTCGATACCTTAAGGCAAACAGGTCGAGAGCCAGACATACTCCTAGAGCAGTTTATGGGCAAAAAAGAAACTGTGCAGGAAACGATTGCAGAGGAAGACAAGTGGGTCAAAGAAGCCATTAAATACGTAAGAACAATTCTTTGAGAAAAAATCCCTTATGCAATGATTCATGAAATTTCCGTTAAGGATTGACAAAACATGAAAGCAATAGTCTATGAAGGACCGGGAAAAATAGCCATAAAAAATGTTCCCAAGCCAAAAGTCGGACCAAAAGACGTGCTCATAAAAGTCAGAGCGGCTGGAATTTGCGGAAGCGACCTAGAGATGGTCCGTGGCAACCGTGTCGACGTGACGCCTCCACGGATTCCGGGTCACGAAGTAGCTGGCGAAGTAGCTGAGGTCGGCAGCCAAACGTTAAGGTTCAAATCAGGCGAAAGGGTAGTTGTTGAGCCCATTATATCGTGCGGGGAATGCCGTAATTGCCAAGTTGGGAGATACAACATCTGCAGAGACCTCAAGTTCATGGGCGTACACGTCGACGGGGCATTCGCTGAGTACCTTGCAGCGCCCGAAAATCGGGTCTACAGAATTCCTAATCGTCTTTCGTTTGAGGCAGGCGCAGTTTTGGAACCTACCGCTGTGGGCGTCCACGTAGTCGAAAGGGCACAAATTGCAGCAGGCGACACTGTTGTTGTTATTGGCGCTGGACCGATAGGGCTTCAGATTGCTCAGGTAGCTAAGGCAAGGGGGGCAAGCTGCATCATTATGACGGACGTGTTCGACCACAGGTTGGAACTGGCGAAAAAATTGGCAGCTGACCACGTAATCAATGATACTAATGGTAATGCTTTGCAAGTTGTGAACGAAATTACTGATGGTGAGGGAGCTGACGTCGTTATCGAAGCGGTTGGAAAGTCGAACACGATTCTTCGAACCATGGACCTTGTTCGTGCAGGTGGAAGAATACACATTGCTGGGCTTTCAGTGGAACGGTTTGTCACCGAGCCGCCGACGTTTTGGATGAAGGCGTTACTGAAAGAGGTGACGGTTGAAACCTCCCGATCATACGCCGCGGGAAACTGGAACGTCGCCATAAAATTATCCTCAAAAGGACAGGTCAACTGCGAAGCGTTAGTGAGCCACGTGTTTCCGCTTGAGGACGCTGCGAGAGCCTACGAAGTGGCTGACAAAAAACTGGAGAACGCCATCAAAGTTTTGTTCAAACCCTAACCAATAATCAAACAACAGCAGCTTATCTTTCTCCAAGAAAATCCGACAAAACAGTGAAAAAAGAAAAAAAATGGTTCTTCTCGCCTTTTTAGAAATATCAGAAAATTATACACGAAGCAAATGTTTCCGCTTTCAAACCATGTATCACTATTTTCAAAAGGAATTATTTATTCCTCAATGGTTCGTCCAATCGGTTTTAATCTTATTTCTATTCAACCCTGAAATCAACACAAACAATTGACCAAATGTTCTGAACCCGAAGAATAAACACGGCAAAAAACGGATTATCTTTTCATAAGCTTGAGTATTGTCACACAAACGGAAAACTCTGATGTCACGCAAATCAGATAGCCCTTTAAGGAAAGCAATTGTTGTTCAAACAGCATTTTCGAATGTTGAACAAATCAGACCAGACAAACCCTGAAGAAACCTACGATAGAACGACAAATTTTTTAAAAAGAATCCTAGAAAAGGCTGACAAAAATTTTCGTGCATTTTATGGTCTACTTGCTCATTCAGTATTGACAGACGTAAGCTGTAACTTGCTTTCGCCATGTAACAATGACAGTTTTCATGGCGAGATTCTGGCATGGAAAGATATAAGAAGACCATGCAATATATTTTGGCGATGGAGAATAGAAAAATATGAAATGCCCAGAATGCGGAAAAGAAGTCAAGAAACCCATTAAAGAATGGGAACTAAGCCCAAAAGTCCACGTTAAACTTTATGAGTGCTGCGGCAAGAAATTCCGCGAATACGTCCGAAAATAGATCCATTCGGCAGTTCGCTTAATGGGTTCAACTGCTGTTTCAGTAGCTGACTTTTTCTTTTTAAAAAAGTAGAACAATGCCTTTTTGGCTGTTTCTCGCCAGAAAATCGTACGCCTCTCTGATTCCGCTCCCTATCTCTTCTTTCACATGCGTATCTGACCCTATGGAGATTCGTTTCCCGCCGCAGTTAAAGTATCTCATAATTGTTTCTTTGCTTGGTAATGTTTCGTGAAAATCATGTTCAAGAACGGAAGGTTTAGTGTTTACTTCCAGAAAGATTTCCCTGTCTCTAACCTCTTCCAATATTGAATCCATCTTCGTCTGATATTCATGATCTTTTCGTTGAAGGACTCGGTCAGACGCATATTTCCTTACGACATCTAAATGCCCCACAACGTTGAAAAGGCAGCTGTCAATGGAGTTTTGTACCTCAACGAAATATTCCCCATAAACCTTTTTCAAGTCTTTTTTGGCTAAAAGATGCTGACCAATGATTTCGCCCTGAACGTAATGCACGGAGCCGATGACGAAATCGAATCTTTTTCCTCGAAGCCAGTCTCGAATACGGTCTTCGAAGCGGGTTTGGTAATCTATCTCAACGCCCCTTCGTACCACAAGTTTGTCCTTGAAAAGCTGCTGAGCCTCCTTTACAGCAGATTCGTATCTGTCGCTGTTGAAAAAACCAAATCCGTCATCAGAAGGGTCAAAGTCCACGTGCTCCGAAAAACCAATCTCGCGGAATTTCAGTTCAACCGCTCTTTCGCATAAATCGTTAATCGAAGACCTGCCGTCGTACGAGAAGGTTGAGTGAACGTGGTAATCCAAAAGCCCCATCTTCGTTTCCAAAAATTTCACCAATCTAGACACTGAACTGCCTTAGTTCGCCATCCGATATGGCTACGGCGTCAACGTCTTTTTTTCCGTCCACACCAGTATATCTTAAGGATACCGAAGCGTCTTTCGGCGCATCCGAGTAACGGACAGTAATTGCTGCAGCTTTCTTTATTGTTTCAATGTCGGCTTCTCCGACTAGGACCGTTACAGGTCCCATGTAGTCCTTGACCTCAAACGTTGAGAGGTTGTTGCCTCTTTTTGCAGCTAACAAAAGTTTTTCGTTTTCTTCCTCGTTCCGCCCTACGATGACTTTAGTGTTGCCTATCCTGAAGTGCCGACCAATCCTCAGAAGCTCAACATCAAACGCTGTCAACATTTTTTCGTGCTTAAGATGTTCTCTTAAGCGGTCAGCGAACCTTGGCTCCGTGAGAAGGCAGCCCCCAGCTGGATTCGGGTACTCAGCTATTCCCATTTCCTTGGCCAGCGTCATTTGAGGCGTTCTTCTTCTTCCTTTAATCGCGTGAAGCTTTTCTCTGTTCACATAACCATTTTTTTCTGGTTCAGTTTCGGGCAGAAGCTTAGCTGACAACGGTCTCAGAACCTTCCCTTCTAGACTAGCTTCTCTTTCGATGTGCAGCATCACGTCTTTTCTTTGCGAGAAAGGTCTTTCGCCCAAGACTTCTCCAGTTACGAGAAAGTCCGCCCCCACCTTTTCTGCCAGTTCCTTGGCTTTTTTTAGTTCAAGAATTCTGCAGTCGATGCACGGGTTCATCTGGCTTCCGTGTCCATGATTAGGCGCCACGACGATTTCGAGAAATTCGTCACCCAGCACGACTGTGTGAAGCTTGACGCCAGATTCTTCACAGAACCTTTCAACGAACGTTTCGTCTTGCCCGGAGAACGGAGTCCTGAAATGCACTGCTTCGACCTCAACCACTTGCTTCAGCATGAGCTTTGTGGCAAGCATGCTGTCCAAGCCTCCCGAAAGCAGAACCAGCGCCTTAGGCTTTCTTTCCCGTCTGGTTTCAGTCATCAAAAGGTTCACTGCAGATTCATTGGATTTTGGACTCTTTTATCCGTTACTGGAAAATAACAATTATCGGGGCAAAGTCGTTTCTGCTTGAAACTGAAATAAGCTTTTATAATAATTCAGCCTTTTTTTGGGTTACGGTGAAAAAGGGTGAAACAAATTAACTTTGCCGCCAAGGCTTTTGAGGACGAGAATGGAATAGTCAGGCTGGCTCCAACATGGGTGCCTAGGGCATTCTTGGCTCCTGGAGGAAGGCTCAAGCTGGCTCCCCAAGACCTTTACGCCCTCGGCGTTCAGAGGGGTGGCATAGACGAAAGGTGGCTTGCTTCCACAGTCAAAGCCGACAATCCCGGAGCGCCCGCCGACGAAGGCTTAAGCTACATTGTCGCGAAGGATGGCGCCAAGACCAAAAAGGTGCTGTTGAAAGATGCCGTAGCCGAGCTCGGAGAAAAGATACTTGGCAAAAACGTGATGCACAAGTACGGAGGCTGGACCGTTCTAACAAAGTTCTTCGACAACGCAGGTCCTATCCCATTTCACTTGCACCAAATGGAAGAACACGCGCGTTTGGTCGGTCGAGCCCCAAAGCCCGAAGCCTACTATTTCCCAGTTCAGCTCAATATCATTCAAGGAAGGTTTCCTTACACCTTCTTGGGTTTAAACCCTGAAACAACGAAGGACGACATAAAGAGGTGCATACAAAGATGGGGTCAGGGAGACAACGATATCCTCGCTTACTCCAAAGCCTACAAACTCATGCCAGAAACAGGCTGGCTGATACAGGCGGGTATTCTTCACGCGCCAGGCACCTGCGTCACTTATGAGGTGCAGAAAGCCTCAGACATCGCATCAATGTACCAGTCGATAGTTGAGGACAGGCCAGTTTCAAAAGACCTTTTGTTAATGAATGTCCCTCCTGAACGCCGCGACGACTTGGACTACATCGTCAGCATGATAGACTGGGAAGTGAACGTTGACCCAGAGTTCAAGAGGCACCATTACACAGAACCAAAATACATCGGGAAACCTGAAGAAACCCGAAAAGAAGGATACACGCACAAGTGGATTGCGTACGGAACCGACGAGTTCAGCGCCAAGGAACTAACGGTTCTTCCAAAGTCAACAGTGAAGATAAAGGACGAGGCAGCTTACGGGTTAATCGTCATTCAAGGACACGGGGCAATAGGCAAGTTCGACGTCGAATGCCCAACGATGGTAAGGTACGGCGAACCCACCGAAGACGAACTTTTCGTCTCAGCGGAAGCAGCAAAAGGCGGCGTCGAAGTCGTCAACAAAAGCAACACCGAAAATCTCGTCGTCCTAAAACATTTCGGACCAGGAAACCCAGCCACGCCAAAAACGCTCGCAGGCTCATAAAACCTTTTTTCCTCCTTATTTTGTCATTACAGAATTTCTGCATACCGTTTTTTTAGAATCTAAGCGAAAGGTTTTTGAATTACGTGCGTGAATTTATTGCGGCACAATCAAGAGTAAAAACCATAGCATAATTCCTGAATGGGTGAGGGAAAATTGTTGGAAATTTCGGAAAGAACTAAAAGCTTAGGCACCGAAAATGCCTTCGTAGTCCTGAAAGAAGTGAACGAGCTAATAAGCCAAGGAAAAAACATCGTGAACTTCTGCATAGGGCAACCTGACTTTGACACCCCCGAATACATAAAGCAGGCTGCAATCAAAGCAATCAAAGAAGGCAAAACAGGATACACCGCCTCACCCGGAATCCCAGAACTTAGAGAAGCCGTTGCCAAGTATCTGTCGAAAACCAGGAAGATTAACGTAAAACCTGAATCAGTCGTTGTGTCAAACGGGGGTAAACCGTTCATAGGATACGCGATTCTTTCAGTCACGGATTATGGGAAAGGAGACGAGGTGCTTTACCCCAACCCCGGCTTCCCAATTTACGAGTCCCAAATTGTTGCGAACGGCGCTGTGCCCGTTCCCCTTCCTCTTCTCGAAAGTAAGGGGTATAGATTCGATTTGGAATACTTGAAAAGCAAAATCAGCAAGAAAACGAGGCTGCTTATTCTGAACTCTCCTCACAACCCAACGGGTGCTGTCTTGGACGGGAAGACCTTGAAAGCCATCGCGGACATCGTTCAGGAATACGACAATCTTTGGGTCTTCTCGGACGAGGTTTATTGCAGAATGGAGCATGATAGCGATTTTGAAAGCATCGCCTCTGTCCCCGGCATGCAGGAAAGAACCATCATTGTTGACAGTGCGTCAAAAACGTACGCGATGACAGGCTGGAGAATAGGCTACGCTTCAAATGAGAAGCTTTCTCCGCATCTGGCAAAATGGGTCACGAACACAGATTCGTGCGCTGCGCATCCGAACCAGTACGCGGTTCTCGCAGCCTTAAATGGACCGCAAGACGAGTCTATCAAAATGATGTTGAGCTTCAAGAAAAGACGCGACCTGATAGTGGACGGGCTTAACAAGATAGAAGGCGTGAAATGCCTGAAGCCCGGCGGCGCCTTTTACGCTTGGCCAAACGTGACAAAAGCCTGCCAGCTTGTTGGCGTAAAGGATTCGGAGGAATTCAGAAAGAACCTTCTCCACAATGCGGGGGTAGCCGTGTTGTCGGACATCCACTTTGGTCACAGGAACAAGGGCGAGGGCGAACACATAAGATTCTCGTACGCGACTTCTGAAGAAAACATCAAGGAAGGGCTCAGAAGAATCGAACAATACATAAAGGCAAACAAGAAAAAGTAGGAACCAAACAAACTACAATTCTTAATTTTTTTAATCAAGCGGTTTTTGCCTAAAAGTCGTTAGCCAGATGACTCCTAAGCTCGCTAGCCACGCAGCCACGACAATGATGGTTGCTGGGAAGAACTCAGCGAAGTTCGTGTTCAACGATATTATTTCGAAGATGAACATGGCAACGCCGTTCATCGCAGCAACGAAGATTCCTGCCTTTTGCCCAAGCTTTTTCGCTGTCTGAACAGCCAGCAGTCCTCCCAAAAAGAGGTCTCCGAGCCCTAAGCCGATTAGATTTCCAGACGGAATCCTGGGAAGTATCAGCAGCACTGGAAGTTTTAGTTCAATCATCTCGATTGCTGCTTGCTTCATGAATCCCGTTACGTAAACGTGAAAGATGTCCATGATGGTCAAAATAGCTGCAAACGCGCCAACTGATTTCCACGTGAACAGGCTACTCATTTGAACCGTGATGACCACAGCGAAAACGACCACGAAAAGGTTGAACACCACAAGATGCCAGAAACAAAAGTAGGATACCAAAAAAACAATAGGCGCCACCAAAGCAAGATACCACTTTTTCAAAATCATGTACGCGAACACAAAAAGCATGTACAAATAAGCCCCGATGAACCCGATCTGTATGGCTTGTCCAGGAAGGAACGCAATCGCTGAAACCATTAACCCCATCGCCACAACCATCAGAATTACGTCGCGGGTGGAATATTTCTTGTCCTCAAGCAACGGGGTAAACGACTTCTCGATCCTCCTGTACGAAAGGACGGAGGCTACGATAATCAGAAAAACTGCAGACGGCAAAGCCACGTCAAACTGCATGCAAACCACACGGTGAAAGCAAACCTTGAATCTCGACGCTCAAAAGCCTTTCGGAACACAGCTCTTCTTAAGTTCCAAATGGCACATGGGATTGTCCATAACCTTAGGAATCCAGCTAAGCAGGTCCGAAGCAACCATGTGATGCCCTTTCTCAGCCTTCACGAAATCGCCCGCTGCACCGTTAATGAATGCTCCAGCTACAGCAGCCTCGAACGGCGCAACGCCACGGGCGAGAAAAGCCCCCACAATGCCTGACAACACGTCGCCTGTTCCGCCAACGGTCATGCCTGGGTTCCCCGTGAAATTCAGCTTCACCCTATACCCGTCTGTGATTATGTCAACGTGCGACTTCAACAGAATAACCGCGTCAAGATCTTGGGCTGCTTGTTTGACGAGCTCGATTCTTCCGTGTGTACTTTGGGGAAGCTTGGTTTTCGTGAGAATCTCGTATTCGCCAGCGTGAGGTGTCAAAACGGTCGGCGTTTCAAGCCTACGTTTGAATCCTGCGAAGGCTTTCAGGGCGTCAGCGTCCAACAATAAGGGCATCTTCTTCGCCTCGACGACCTTCAAAATTTCTTTCACTGCATCCTGAGTTTCTTTCTGCAGCCCTAAACCGGGACCTAAGACTACGGCTGTCGCCTTTTCAAGGTCACGCCTTACAACTGACAAGTTTTCAGTGTTCAGGTAGTCTCCGTCTAATTTCAGCGTAATGAGATCAGGCGACATGGCAGAGATCGCGTAAGCTGTTTCACGCGGCGCAGCAATGTAAGCCAAGTCTACGCCTGCCCTTAAAGCAGCTAAAGCCACGAAGGCTGGGGCGCCCGAGTATGTTTCACTTCCGCCAATCACGAGAAGCCTACCGAAGTCCCCTTTATGAGACTCTGAAGGTCTCGGTTCCATGATTGCTATGACGTCGCCGGGACCAGCGAATTTCTCAATCTCTTCAGGAATCCCTATTCCACTGACTACAAGCTCGCCAGTGTACTTCTTGGCTTTGGATAGTCCAAGTTTTGCTTTATGAAAAGTAATCGTAAGGTCCGCTTTTATGGCTTCACCTAAAACTTTGCCGGAGTCAGACTCAAGCCCGCTTGGGATGTCAACGGCAACACGGAATCCTTTAGCTTCGTTCATTAGTTTTATGAGGTTCGAGATTGGTGGTCGGGGAGGTCCCTTTAAGCCTGTCCCGAGAAGAGCGTCGACTAGAACGTCAGCCTTAACCTCTGTCAAAAGGGAAGAATCGTAAACTTCATGGAGGGGAACCGATTCTTTTAGGGGCGTTAGTGCCTCCCAATTTTTTTGTGCGTTAACATCAACTATCTGGACCGATTTTCCTGCCAGAAACACTTCGACTTTGAAGCCCAAACAGGCGAGGTGCCGAGCTGCAACGAAGCCGTCTCCGCCGTTCCCGCCCAAACCGCAGAAGAACGCGACTTTCGTTTCTTTAGGTTTAAACCGAGACGATATTTCTGTGGCTACGTTTCTTCCAGCATTTTCCATGAGCTGCAGCTTCGAAACCCCGAAATACTCCGCGTTCACTTCTAGAGCACGCATTTCGCTGGTTGTCATGACGTTGTTTTTCAAAAAGGGTGCCCACCATGTCGTATTACGAATCTTTTTTCGATGCATTTAAGGGTAATGAACCCTAATAAAACTGGATGTTGGTTACGTCTTTGTTTTTATGTATTGTTCGGACCTTAGAATTTTGCCTTCAGTTTCAAGAACGTTGAGCAGACGGTCTATGTCCTCTTTTGTTAGTTCATATTGTTCCGCAGCTTTCTGGTAGATGTCCTCGATAGCTGCTCTTTCGAGGTTCTTGATCATGTCGAAAAGGTCAACCATCTTTGCGCCTACGTCTGGAGGAATTGCGGACAAAGGCCAAGCCCGTTCCATCAAGAAAAGTAGAATCATTTTCTTTTCGTCGCCTTCTTCGCAAAGCGTGACTAAGCTTTTTCCCACAGCCTTCTTCCCTGTGGCTTTCTCGTAGTCCACGATTTTATAATTGTTTTTGAGTGTTTCAGGTATCTCGTCGATGTTGCCCACGACGTTTCGGCGAAGCCTTTCTTCGTTGTCCAAGTAAGAAAACGAAACAACATCGTAGCAACAGCCTTCCATCAAGCTTTTCTGGAAAAGCATGGTGCGACCTTCCAGCTGGGTGAACCCTGCTCCAGCTGGGCATTTTATGGCTTTTACGGTTGTCCGCTGCATCTCTTCGTCTCTGCAAACCTTGAACAACCACTGCCCCGTTAAAGGGTCGTTGACGCGGTAAAACCGAACCTCGCCTTTCCTGAGCCCCCGTAAACTCATGTCAACCCAAGAGTCAACTCGCCGTTCCTCAATTTTCCGAACGCTGACCTTGAACTTTTCCAGAGGATTCATGACCGATGTCTCCCGTTAGATATTGGCTTCTGTTTCCAAATAAGGTTATCCGTCGTTGTAAGTGTTCAGTGAACTTTTGCAGCTTGCAGAGATATTGATGATTTAAAACAGAGAAAGAAAGGTTTGGTATTGGGCGGGACACTTAATTTATTAGCGATAAACCTTAAAGAAGGTTCTGTGAAGTCTTAGGGTGATGGTCATTGGCGTTAACTATCAGGTGATTGAGTTCCTTCAACCGTTGTTGCCCTTTTTGCCATATCGTCCATTTTTCGGTTGATCTCTTTTGGCAAATCAATTTTTATTATTTCGGAGAGAACAAACAAATTGAGTATTGCTTGTACGATTTCTTCTTTTAAATTATCTTCACTATATTTTCTCATTGCGAGGTTTTTATTCACTAGTTGTCGAGCGATTTCACCGATTTCTTCGGAAAGATGCATGAACACAAGTTCTGGAGTTAAAGCTGACCCAAATTCTGAAACACGCTTTTTCTGTATCTCATAGATTTTCTTGCCAATTTCTGCTATATCCATAACGCTGACCAAAGCCAAAAAGGATGAATAACTTACTTAAATTTATCTATGTGAGCATATGACCCGATAGTTAACAAGGAGAATTTCCCCCCAAAGACTTAACAGAACCATTGGGTGGAAATATTTAATAGCCATAAATAAATAAGGTGTAACTGTAAAGAATAGATAAAAAGAGGAGTGGGACATGCCGATTGCGTTTGTCTTGATTAATGCTGAGATAGGTTCTGAAAGCGAGGTTCTTGCGGAACTTAAAAAGGTGGAAGGGGTCGAGGAAGCCTACAGCGTTTACGGAGTCTACGATGTGATAGCCAAGGTTAAAGCGGATTCCATGGACAAGCTTAAGGACGTCGTGACGTGGCGCATACGGAGGCTCAACAAGGTCAGGTCAACCTTAACCATGATAGTCATAGACATAATGACCACACCATAACTGGCAAAACCAAAATTCACACATGATTTACCCACAATTCTAATTCACTAGAAACAAAAATGCAAGTCTCATTCCCCATAATTGACCCTGACGAGACGGTGAACGGAGTAGCTGAATCCTGAATGATTTCAAACAATAAACAGTAAACGTGAATATGTCCGAAGGTGAATGTGTTAACGGAGATTAAGGCTTACATTCTGTGCAAAGTTAATTCGGGCACCGAAAGGGAAGTGTGCAAGGCGTTGGCTGAGTACTCATTTGTTTCAGAGGTCAACATAGTTTACGGCGATTACGATATCGTTGCAGATGTCCGTGCAGAAACCCTTCAACAGCTAGACTTCGAAATTGACAAGATACGCATGACACGGGGCATCATCTTCTCCTCCACCATGATCGTGGGGAAAGAATGCAAGGACAACGGAAAAGTAGTTTAACAAAATGGAACTTGGCGCAAATCCAATTACAGAAACAACATAAAGAATCCCATTTTTTAACATGCTTTCATCGGGCAAAAAATTTTTTCTGATTGTTGCTACAGGATTAGTCCATTTTTGCACCATATCTCTTTGGTTTAGAATTTGTGTGGAAAATGTCCTTCGAATAACCAATCTATTTAACGTAATCCTTTTTAGGTTAAGTTCCCCAAAAAGGTACGATTGGAGCGACAGACAAAAATGGATCTTAGTTGGATTGTGATTCCGCTTACTTTCTTGGCTGGTTTCGTTTTGGGAAAAAAGGTTCATGGAACCGTGGGCGTGGTTGTTTCAGCTGCGTTGGGAGCCGCAGTTTACGTGTTAGGGTTATTTCTCATCGCAGGTTCGTCAGCAGTGTTCACCTTCGACATTGCCACGCAGCTCCTCATGGTTGCTTTCGGAGCGTTAGCAGCAGTCTTCGGTTGGTTAATCGGCGAAAACTTTGAACTACCAATCTCTCGAAAGACTAAATAAAAAATTGAAATTGATTCAGAACAACATCGCTTTCTGTACCAGAAAAACTGTGCAATCATTTTATCCGAGATTCATTTTTGGGTTTAGCCGTCCGTGTAACTCTGAGCTATCATTAAAGTCAAACAAATGCCTTCTCGTCATTCGGCTGAAAAAAAAACTGCAGGGGCAGTAATAAATATTGCCATTTCCGTTGTCGGATAATCTTTCAGTACGGTCGCAACCTCTCCTTCTTTTTTTTGTTGTATAGAATGTTCAGATAGTTGAAGGGTTGAGGTTAAGTACACTACGTTGGACTAACTTTCGAGGTGAATAAAATGGCTCAAAAGAAAGAAACCAAGGCGAAGGAGAAGCCACAGGCGAAACCCCTCGAAGCAACGCTGAACAAATACGGGTTCGTCCACTTCGGAAAAGACCTGCTCGAAGCGCTCGGATGGGCTGAAAAGACGAACATTGAATTAACCGTGGAAGTCAACGAAGGCAAGGTAACATTCGGCAGAAAGGCGGACGCTTAGATCCTATTTTTTTTGATTATTTTTGGCAACGTGTTGAGGTTGCTGAGTCGTTGAGGCGGCTGGCAGGAAAAGGACAAGGAGAAAAAGTACTTCGGACTTTACAACCTGCTGCTGGATTCGGGGCTCAAAGTGGTAGAAGCAGTCAATTTTCATAATTCGATTGCATCGGATCAAGCCTAACTGGAAAGGCACGAAGGCTTCAGCATCGCACCACTTGCCTATTTTAGGGGCACCAAACTCGCCTATTATGGGTTCATCGGCGATTATATAGTGATGGTTAATCGTGAAGCCAGATGGCAGTTACGATACAAGACGATTATAAGTACAGCCACGAAAAAGTTCGGTATTATCTCATGTAAATACCTGCGAAAATTCGTCTTTAAAAAAATGACCGAACGAGCACTTAACATACCAGAATCAGTAGCTGACTTTAACAAAGGGAGAACGCCAAAAACCGTTGGAGCGAGACATTATATGCAGCTGAAAAGAAAGGCGATACAGTTCTCCGCCCAAGATACACGGAATGTACAGATGGTAAGAGCCAAAACTGGTTAATAAGTCTGGATAAAGCATGATATCTAATTTTTAAAGAGCAAGTCGTTAAAATTATTAGCGTTAGACATGGAGTTTATATAGATCCAATATAATAAATGCATTTTTTATTTTTTTCCCTTTTTTTCTGGCCATAATGCGAAGGCTTGGTTAAAATCTTCTGCTTTTTCAAATTTCTTAACAAGACCTTCATATGGTGGAAAAGATCCTCCGTATCCTATTACTCGTCTTGCTCTTTGAACCATTTCGAGTCTTTCTTTATCCCATTTTTTGGATACATAACTATCTTTTTTAAGTGTGTCACAAGGTTGGAACCTCATTGGATAACAAACAGCCCCCCACCTCAAAATACTTCTAACTCTTTCAAAAAATTCGTCTGGACTTTCAGTGAAATTGTACAAGGTGTAAATCAAAATTCTCCTTTTATCAATACCATTTTGACGTAAAAGTTCTATGCTTCTCTCGACTGAAGATTCTTGCGAAGGCGAGTCATAAGCCAAACGAACTACGGGAATATTCATTTTTGAAATTTTTTGTGCAACCTCTTCAGTGAACAATCTAGAGTCTAAACCTTGGTTAAAATCGACTTTTTTATCAAGTGTTGATACTTCATCGAAAATGTCTCTCCAAAAGGGAGATGCCAAAATATTATTATCGAAAAAGATTACCTTTGTATGTTTAGGCCATATTAGGTGCTTGATACTCTTTTTACAGGAATTGATATGCCCTTCAAGCCGAGGGACAGCGCAGAAAACGCATTGGTTTTTACAACCTCTGGAAGCGAAAATGATGCTTCCGTCCCATTCTGGAACAAGATCATAATCAGGCATTAAGTCCTCAGCTTCACTAAATATGCCTTGATATATAGAATCTGCACCTGATAGTCGAGCATGGTCCGGTAAAAGTGTTGCATAAAGGCCACCTAGTAATGTCTCGGCTTCTGGAAACCATGCCTTAAAGATTCGAACCGCCTTCCACACAGGTTTCCATGCCCACGTAAACAAACTTGTAACATAAATCAAATCTGGGGCTTTGCGTGGGAATTTATTCTTTCTTACAAGTTCAGTAGTGTCACCAATTTGTTTATGGTAAGAAGATAATTTTAGTAAACCAACAGGAGGGTATTGAGAATAATAATTTGGTTCAACTAATAAAACATGCTTAACCAAAACTTAATGTCACCTAAGCTAATATTTGATGCTTTCTCGTATTGTTTGGATTAGGATCAAATGAACTTTTCTCACTCCATTCAAACCTCCAAAATGTGCAATATGTGAAGTCGATCTTTTCCAGTCAAAGCTAATAATTGGATTAAGGAAAGACTCAAGATTGCTCTTATCAAGGATATCCAAATCTTTTTCCTTACACCAAATTAAGTAATCAGAACAAAGCATGTTTAAGGAATAAATCCCAATAGTCTTGAGAATTAAGTATTCTTTTAGAGTTTTTTCTGTAAAGGCTTCTTTGTGCATTTTCATTATAGTTTTCCAAAAAATCAAGAGAAAATTAAGTTTTTCATCCATATTAAATGTCAAAAAAGTTCTATTTTGAAATAATGGCCTTAGTGATGAGACGAATGAGTAAAGTTGAATAGGTTTGCCAATTCCACGTGCCCCACTGACATTTATTTTATTATAAAAGGGGGATTCGTTGAGGCTACTAAGTCTAATAATTAAGAATGTTGCTTCCGTTCTCCATCCCTCTCTTTCAATAATAGGAATGCCGTTCACCCCGGATCTTTTTATCGAGTATTGTAACGCATCTTTAAGTGACGGACTCATTCGATTTTGCGTTTTATTTATAATAAAAAATATTGTTCTTTCAACATCCATGGGACTTGCGTTCATTTGTTCACTATGATTGAAAAATTCAGTAGCTTCTACTGAATCAATGAATATTACAGGTAATTCATAATTCATTAGATTTTGGAACTCGTGTTTTTCAGACGATCTTTGGTTCTCAAAATAGGTAAAATTTCCCAAAATTTTTTCGAAGCCTCCCACCCTATGTTGTCCATCAATAATCCAAATTGAACCTTTATTCAATTGAATGTGTAAAGTACCAAAATCTTCGTTATTATGAGCAGATTTGTGTAATGGGTTAAAACGAGCTCCATTCCGTAGGCTTATGAAAATTGCAGGCATTATGGCAACAGGGCATTTAACAAGGTACTCGTAAATGTCGTTAACCTTTTCATCATAAAGCTCTCGTTGATATCCTGAGAAAGTATCCTCTTCAAACCCACAAACACTATACATTTTCAAGAGATCTTTAGATTTGAGTTTACCAGCATAAAGGATAAGGTTTTTTTGCCTAATCTTTACCACGGGAACCTCTAATGTGATCTGCTTTTCATCTTGAGTTATTTCGGACAGAAATCCCCATTTTTTTAGAAGTGCCATCTTCTCAGGAAAGAAATTGTTAGGATCGTTCCAGCATTCACTACAAACATACCCACGGCTGATTTTATGTGAACTTTCTTCTGTCTCAAATCCACAACAAACACAAATCATAAGAATCCATAATAGGTTTGGAGGATCCTTTATTTAAAGATCTCGGTTGTAGTATTTGTTATTGATTAACCGTATATTAAATAAGATTCAGTTAATCTGATATTAAAATATAAAAAAATAAAGGCAGTCCAATAAAAAATATAATGAATGATACGACTCAGAAGAACTATATAGCTTATATAGTATTAATAATGAACATATTGTAACTTTGGAGGGAAGACGAAGAGTGGATGAGAAGGTAGAACTAGAAACTCTTCAGTTCTTAAAACCAGTAGTGGCACTACCTCTAAGAATGAGAAAAAGCAGCAGTTTTTACAATCAAATTATTGATGAGAAAAATAAATGGGAGATTTATGTAAATAACATGCGAGGTAAATGTAGTGAGTCTTAGGAACTTGCCTCTCAAGAAATCATACGATTCAGATAATGATGAAGTATTGAAAGAGTTCTATATTCCAACTTTATCTAACTCCACTCTTTACAAGAGACTTGCAGGATTTTTCTCTTCAACAACATTGGCAGTGGCAGCAAAAGGGATATCCAAATTGATATCAAATGGAGGAGAAATGAAGCTTATTACTGGCGCAAGATTTAGTCGAGCTGATATTGAAGCTATCAAAGAAGCGCATGAAAAGCCTGATGAAGTATTAGCAGGAATAATGCTAAAGGAACTTGATAGCCTTGAAAATAAATTTGTCGAAGACCATGTTCGCGCATTAGCATGGATGGTAGCCTATAAAAAATTAGAAATCAAAGTGGCTTTGGTTTTTGATGAGGACGGATATCCTGTTGATGATGAAACATTGGAGAAAAGGGGAATATTCCACCAGAAAGTAGGCATAATGGAAGATGCTAATGGGGATGGTTTATCATTTAGTGGATCTGAAAATGAAAGTGCCAGCGGATGGCTGACTAATATAGAAGAATTTAAAGTTTTTCGAAGCTGGGAGAAAACAGAGAACGACTACTTTATCGCAGATTCTGAAAAATTTCTGAAATTTTGGAGTGGTCAATCGAAGAGAGCACAAGTATTTGAGATGCCCGATGCTGTAAGAAAACATTTGATAAAAATAGCCCCGAATTTTATTGAAGAATTGAACCTTGATAAATGGGTTGAAGAAAGAGCAGGCGAAATTGGACTAAGAGACTACCAAAAAGAAGCTGTGACACAGTGGTTGGCGAATGACAGAAGAGGTATATTTGAAATGGCAACAGGAACTGGCAAAACAATAGCAGCCTTAAGTTGCCTTGAAAAAACTTTGAAGTTGGAAAAAAAACTAGTGATTATTATCAGCAGTCCCTTTATTCATTTGAGTGAGCAATGGATAAAAGAGGTCAAAAAATTTAACATTGATTGCGACAAAGTCACTGCTGATAGTAGCGAAAACAGATGGAAGGACAAACTCGTAGACGATCTTCTTGATGTTGAGAACGGAATCAGCGAACACCTAATGGTTCTCACTACTCACAACACTCTTTCTTCACCTGGCTTCATAAATATAATTAAGGAAAGCAAGAAAAGAAGACCCAATATGAGACTTCTCTTGGTAGTCGACGAAGTCCATGGCATAGGTGCTCCGGAGAGAAAGAAAGGGCTGATAGATGAATACGATCACAGATTAGGGTTAAGTGCCACGCCAAAAAGATGGTTTGACTGGAAAGGAACCGATAAGATCTTCGACTATTTCGGAGGCGTTGTTTTTGAGTTCTCCTTAAAAGATGCAATCGATGCTGGATACTTGACTCCTTATATCTATAAGCCCTACTTCACTACTTTGACACCAGAAGAAATGGAAAAATATGAAGAAGAGACTCGAAAGATATCTAGAGCCTACTATCGTTCTAAGGATGATGATGAAAAAGACGAGATATTCACATTATTGTGTATTAAGAGGCAGAAAATAATCCGAAACGCTGCAAATAAGTTTGTTGTCTTTAGACAGATATTGGACAAACTTGAGCAAATAAGATACTGTTTGATTTATTGTTCTCCTCAACAAATACGGGCAGTTCAAGACATCCTAAATAAAAGAAATATTATTCAACATAAATTTACCGAAAAAGAAGGAACAAAAGAAGAAGAGAAGTATGGCCATCTATCAGAAAGAGAGTTTCTATTAAGGAAATTTTCAGAAGGTATTTACCATGTACTAGTCTCTATGAGATGTCTCGATGAAGGTGTTGATGTTCCACCTGCTCGTCTTGCCATAATGCTAGATAATTCTGGAAATCCCCGAGAATACATCCAAAGAAGAGGTAGAGTCCTAAGAAAGTTTCCAGGAAAGAATTCTGCAGTCATTCACGACATCATTATAGAGCCTTCGTTGAGATCAGACACACCAATGGAGCTAAAAGATATTGAAAAAAAGATAATCTCTAAGGAACTACAGCGGTACAGAGATTTTGCGAGCTCTTCTCAGAATGCAGAGGATTGTTTGAAAATGATGCAAGATATTGAAGCTATGTATGGGTTATGATGAGGGAATATGTCAACTGTAAATAGAAAAATTCTTGAAACGATTGAAGAGTCCGATTTGACCCAGGAAATCAAAGAGTTACTAAAGGAGCTTCTGGTGATTGAAGCAAGAAATGCTGAGGATAAGAAACCTAGATACTCGGAAGACTACGATAGAATCATCAAGAATCTTGCTAAGAGACGTGGGTATCAGGAGGACATATAATGGACATCGATTACCTGAACATGAAAAATTTCCGACAGTATTTCGACGCTAAAATAGAATTTTCTCGTTTGGCTGACAGGAATTTTACAATAATTCAGGGCGTAACTGGAGCTGGTAAAACCAACATCTTGAACGCAGTAACTTGGTGTCTCTTTGGAACAGAATATCATATAGACAAAAAATATAAAGGATTGCCAATAGTCAACACTACAACACTACGCAATAATGAGGGAAAGGTATCTGAAGTAGAGGTTGAAATACAATTTATACAAAGCGATGGTAAGCGAATTCGGATAACACGTACAGGACATTTTAGAGAGGAAAGCAACAACATCATCGCTATGCCTTCATCACATGATTTTAGTATAATGAGGGAAAAAGGAAGAGACTGGGTAGGTCCAATCTATGGAGATGATGCCCAATACATCGTTGACAGCTTAATTCCACCTGCCATAGAAGAATACTTTTTCTTTGATGGAGAGAGAATGAATGATTACTTTAAAGCTAATACAGGCAAAGATATTAAAAATGCGGTTTTCAAGATATCGCAATTAGAACTCTGTGAATCAATGATCGATCACTTAACATCTAGGAAGACCGATTTCTTGAGAATGGCAAGGGGGTTTAGCTCTAAAGCCCAAGAAAAAAGAGAAATGATAGAAGTCCAGAATCAATCTTTGGAACACGACAAGAAAAAACTCAAAGAGCTACAAGAAAAATATGCTGAATCTGAACAACTAGAACGAGAATTCAGTGAAAAGCTAAGGAACTCTTCTTTGGAACGTATTCAGACCCTTGAGGAACAAAGGGTGTCTCTTGAAAAGGATATTGTAAGGATACAATCCGAAATTGAGGAAATTGAAGCAACGAAAGTTAAAACATTGCACAGGAATATGCCTATTATTTTTGTTTATGATACTTTACTAAAAACTAGAAATCTAATCGAAGGAAGGAGAGAAGCTGGACTAATACCCCCGCAAATTCAGACGATTTTCATTGATAACCTTTTAAAGAAAGGAAAATGTATTTGCGGTAGCGACATTACAGGCAAAGATGAGTATTCGTCAAGTAGACGGAAAAAAGTTGAGACCTTCTTAAAACAAAGTCACCTTTCTGAGATGAGTAATGATCTTATTGACTGTAATATTCGTATTCGGGAAATGTTGAATCAGGTGAAAGAGTTTCCTGAAGAAATAATTGATCTTGGTAAAAAAATAAAAGATCTTCAATATTTAAAAGATGGAAAAAATGACGAACTTGTAAAAATCTCGACTGAAATCACTCAGAGCAATTCAGAGAATATAAAATCTTGGGGAAAGAATCGAGACAAATATACCAAAGAGAAAAATGATTTTAGCATTGAAATCGGCTTGATAAAGAAACAGATCGAAAGAAGAGGTAATATAATAAGAGCATATAGTATTGAACTAAACAGAGATCTTCGGAAAGAAAAAAAACATGATTCTCTTATTAAATTAATGGATTTTTGCGATGAAGGTATAAAAGCTGCTCAAGAAGTCCGCGATGCAATAATGAGAAACGTTAAGGAAGAAATCAGTAAAAGAACTAGCCATCAATTCTTGTCGCTGATCTGGAAGAAAGGAACATACGAAGGAGTGAATATAGATGATGATTATAATATTTCTGTACCTCATGTTTCTGGAAGGGAGGGTCTTGGGACTCTGTCAGCTGGCGAAAGGCAAGTCTGTGCTTTATCCTTTATGGCAGCCCTAAATAGCGTTTCAGGTTTTGAGGTTCCAATAATGATTGACACTCCACTCGCAAGGATCTCAACTGAACCAACAAGAAATATAGCAGAAAACCTCCCAAATTACTTGCCAAACAAACAAGTTACATTGCTTGTGACTGACAAGGAATTCACTCCTGATGTAAGAGATGCCCTCTCCAAAGTAGTTGGTAAGACATATCTTATAAATTTCATTGAAAAAGATTATGGAGGCTTGTCGGAGGTAGAATTACAGGAATGAGCAATAGAAAGAAAGTTGATAGATTCTACGTTGATGGAAAAGATTTGAATGACTGGAAAAGACTGAAAGAGAAGGACAGTCCATTCACAGGAGGTGACAACAAAGATATCTTCATCGCAGCAATGGTTGTTGGATATCATGAAGGTAGCAAGATTGAGTTAAGCAAGGGCAAGGAAGGATATTTTTTTGTGGATAACCTTAAACCTGAGGAAATGGCTCTCATAAGAGCGATCGCGGTTTCTGAAGAAGGAAGCCTCAATGTGTTACTGGATGAACAGAAAGTATACTCAATAGCTGAGCAATACGCCACAGGTGGGGTAAAGCTTCTTAAAAACAAGGTCTTCAGTGGCGAATATGGTTCCTATGCTAAAAAACTCGAGAGCGATTTACTTAGACAATACGAAAAGATATCACAGAATAACCTGAAGAAATTAGAAGAGCCCACCGAGATTGATAATGTTCCAATTTTAGATATGATATCTGGAGGAGAAAATGACAAAGTTGAGTTTAAGTCATCATTAATATGGGATTACAACAAAAACCAGCCAAGTAAAGAAACAAAAATAGCTGTGGCAAAAGCAAGCTCTTCTTTCATGAACTCCGACGGTGGTTTTCTGTTGATTGGAGTGGACGATGAACAAAATATAATTGGACTAGAAAATGATTTAGATCAAATTCATCGGAGTCTTGATGAATTTGAGCAAACATTCACAAACGCAATAAACACATACCTTGGCAAGGTCAACAGGCAACTTGTGAACATTCGGTTTGACAAAATAGAGGATAGAGATTTAGCGGTTATAAGAATCAAGTCCTCACCTCACCCAGTGTACTTGAAATGCGAAGACAAAAAAGAGGAGTTCTACATTCGATCTGGTAATTCCTCTCAACCACTCGATATAAGCGAAGCAACACAGTATATTAAGGAACATTGGCCAAATCTCTAGATGCACTTAAAATATTTTTACAACCTAAAATCGCCTAAAGCTAAAGAGGTATAATTATCTTCTTTCTCGCTGCTTCATATCCTTTTATCCATCCTACAGCTTAATGGTAAGCTGCTTCTAATCGTTGCGGATCCGCTACCCTAATAGGAGAGTAGAAATCAACCTCGTATTGTTGCTTCTCATCATTGAATGAAACTTTTAGAAGTATTGGCGATTCAAAATGGGAATACTACATGAGGGTATCAGTACACATTTTGATTTCAGAGTGTTTGTCATATTTAGATTTCTAAAGAGCTTTTCATTCTTCCACCCTCTTTCATATGACCCTGATTCGCTAATGCCTATATAAGAACCACTGGAAAGTTGGAAGGGGTGAAGGCAGATACTTCCTTTTCCTGAATAGCTTGACTCCATCCATCTCTGTCACGTATTCAAATCCAGAATTCACATCAATCTTTTTAGGACTAACCGACAACCTGCGGTTTTCCGTTAATGGCTTTCCTCCCTAGTCAGTCTGCTCATTCTTCTCTTCCCTCTTCGAGGTTGCTTATGCTAAGAGTAGATGGCAGGCTTCCCGTAATCATCTCCCGAGGTATCATATGCAAGTTGTAAATAGTAAGAGAATAAGATTTCATACAGGCTACAAACGCAGCAGCTGAAAAATATTGTTGAAGAGACTCATTTTCTCCTCTCTCTTTTGCGCCAGCCCATCTTGACGGCCTCTTTCTCTGAAATTGGTTTTACTATGAGATGCCCTTTCTCTGCGTCTATTTCAACCAAACAAGGCATACCTATCTTAAAAGGAAAAGCCGTGTCTTCACTCACCTTTGTTGGTACATAAATCCAAATTCTTGCATATTCCTTTCCCTTACTAACAGACTTTCTTCCAATTATGGTTCCTATACCTGTGCGTGCCAAACCAAGCCCCAGTTCTCAAAATAACATCTGAATTGATTTGTTACTATATTCGATTACCACGTTGATGCACCAACCTTTTATTCTGAATCATACACCATAAATCAGGTTGGCTTAGAACTTGGAACCCGAAGTCCACATTGTCGAAAGGTACATGCAACTCGTAAAGAAATGCTTCACAATGACCAACGTCATGCTGGAAGGAGGAAAAGAAATCGATCTACTCGCTATTAATCCAGTCTCGAGTGAAAAATATCACATCGAAGTCAGGATAGCCACGAAAGGGTTCCGCTTGAGGTTGGTTGACACACAAACAAGGAAGGGGCAGAAGCATAAGCGGGGTTTGGACACACTGAATGAGATCAAGTTTGCCCACCCCACCGTGTTAAGTGCCATCGAGGAAATCTTCGGAGGCATCGAATACAGGAAGGTGCTCGTGGTTTGGGATGTTGAAGAGAACGGCGTGATCGAAAAAGCGAAGAGCGTTTATGGCATTGAGATTTGGAAGATGTCTGACCTCATGGGTAAATTAACGGGGGAAGTGAAGTCGAAGCCATACAGGGACGACGTTTTGAGGACAATCCAATTAATTTCCCAAAGAGGCTAGTACGGAAGGGCGTTCTTCGTTTCTCATCGGTCTGTTCTAGGTTTATGGCGATAAACTAATTGCGAAGGCAACGAAATTGTGGAGATATGGATGGTTACAGATAAAATCTGATGAAACGAAATTCGTTAGCCACGTTTTGATTTTTGTTTGTTTATAGTCTTGTGCCCCATTCCGTACTTTCACCTCAGGCTATGATTTTCTTGAGGAACGTCGTTTTTCGGCTTCGCCTTGGTTTCTAACGAACTCTTCGCATGAATGAGTTTTCCTATGAATTTCTTCGAACGGTTTGCAGCAGGTTACAGGTTATTGTCGGCGTCAACGGCCGCCCGAACGAGCTGCCCGGCGGAAATTCTTGAAAGTTTTTCTATAAATCTCTCCGCTGGCGAAAAAATATAGCGCTGGGTTCATACAATCGAATCCTCTGAAAACCGCTGTTTCCGATGTCGTCGCTGGTATCCTTTCCTCGTTATTCCTACCCTCGACGATGCGACGAAAACAACACGAAAAAACACAAACCGTTTTTGATTCGGCTGGTGTAGTCGTCGTATCTTTTGGATATACGACGTCCACTCAAACCGTTCCGAAAACGGCGAATAAATCAAAAAGTTCAAAACGTCGTAACGTCGCAGAGAAGGTACAATAATATCACTCTTGTCCGTAAGTACAAAATCTGGGGATAAAAATACAGACAAATCGGATACGAAGGCTTGTTAGTCTTTTGTGACTCGAAAAAATCTGCTCAATATAATATTGTAATAACGTGATCATAGTAACAAATTCCAACGCCCATCGCAAACACCCCCACACACAGCGACGCCACCATGCTGCTTGTAGAATTCTTGATAGATTTTCCATTCAACCTCGGGTTGATGTTTTTATAATGCAGGTTTTATTCTTTCCAAATCGTGGTAATGTAGATAAAACCGATCCATGCCAAAGGTTTAGACTCTAACATCACTCTGTTTTAACTAAAGAATCGCATAAGTGTCTGTTTTACGGGTGGCGAAGTCAAAGCAAGCGTCTAGAGAGAGCAATTATTGATGCTTTAAATTATAAAACTGGCGCAAATATAAATTCTTAAAGTAGCGTGCATAAAATTCATTAGGGCTATGCTCCAAAAATTCTGTTCTTCAAATCAATGTATACCTGAGGTATTGGATTACGCCTGAACCATTCAGGGCATTCAGTTAGCGCCTCTTTTTTGTTCCACTTTTGGGATATGCCTAATAATCCCTCTAGGTTAGGTGATTGTAGAAACACTTTGTCTGTGCCTAATATTCTTCTGGATCCTTGAATTTCTGTTAGTGTAGTTGGATCTCTCGGATCCTCGTCGAACAGCGTGCAACAATTCACCTCAAAATGCTTTAAAAGTTCTGCAATGTAGTTTATCTCGTTCTTTCCTCCACATTCTATTATCGACGCGTTATTTTTATCCATATCACATCCTTGTTTTTTTAAGGCGCAATAGCATGCGATTTTATCTACTGGACCTTCTACTAAAATGACATAGTTAGCGAAAAAGATTTCATTTATTCGGTCATCACATACTGAAGCCAATTTCAAGCGATTGGTGGGACTTATACTTAGGCTTGACCCGGATTTCACCATAGTTTTACCTTGCTGTTTTCTAACCAGATGTAAACTTTGGTGATTAGTCATATCAACAAAAGCCCTGTTGTGAGTCGTTAAACAGATCTGGAATCCATCGTTAGCCAAAGTTTGTAAAATGCTATAGAAGTGTCTGCATGCATGAGGATGAAGATATAGTTCTGGTTCTTCTATTGCCAGTATTAATGGTTTTTTAACAATTTGCGCGTATGCTCTCGCCAAAGCGATCGCTAGAGCACTTTGAACACCTAAACCAACCCTTTCAATATCAAAATTCTTACTCAAATTGCTGTCCCAAACATATGGTCGTATATTTTTCAAAACCTCGGTTGGATCAAGGGGCGAGAATATAAAGTCTATATCGAGATCGGTATGTTCTTTTGTAAATCTTTTCATGATATCCTTAAATGTACTCAAGTGGGCTTTTATATTCCGATCATAAACATCCATTGTCTCACTTTTATATGTCGTTTTATCTGAATCGTTTATATTTGCCTCTATATGTTTTAGGATCTTGCCAAAGATCGTCCATTTAGTGGGTTTTATCTGTTGAGAAGCTTGCCTATTGACGCCGACATACATCAAGGAAACTTCATCTCTCATTTTATTATTAACACGAATGTCATTACCATCTGGCCATTGGGCTATATTTCCTTGGTTATCTGTTGCCATATACCTAAAATCGTTACCATCATATTCTATACAAAACCCATGAACGCTAGAGTAATTACTCAATGGGCAATCAAAAATTGCTTTTATTTCGATTTTACTTTGAACATAATTGAAAAAATCACTGTCATCAAACAGTCTCACAGACGGGTAATATTCGTTAAGAACAATATTTAAGGCAGTCATAATGTTTGTTTTACCCGAAT